>NZ_JAUBPU010000002.1:86723-186832 GCF_036700885.1 Microcoleus sp. S13_B4 | reverse complement strand
CTCCGACGCCAACGCCGACGATATCCGTCCCTCCTACTCCAACGCCGACGATATCCGTCCCTCCGACGCCAACGCCGACGATATCCGTCCCTCCGACGCCAACAACACCAATACTTGGGAGTCCAGGCATTGTTATTAGTCCGGCATCGGGATTAGTAACTACAGAAACTGGTGGCACAGACCAATTCACCATCAGACTAAACAGCCAACCTACTGCTGATGTGAGAATTGATTTGCGTAGCAGCAATGAGGCAGAGGGAGTAAATTCCCCGCAAACTGTTACCTTCAATTCTGCTAATTGGAATCAGTGGCAGACTGTTACGGTAACGGGTGTGAACGATCGAGTATTTGACCTCGATAAGACTTATCAGATTGTGACTGCCCCTGCTGTCAGTGCGGATAGTAACTACAACGGTCTCAATGCACCGGATGCCACTGTTGTTAACAGGGGTAACACCATACCGCCATCTAACGATCTGATTGCTGGTGGTTCTAGCAACGATCAGATTCTTAGTATTCCCACGGTAAATTTCTCCCCAGCTACTTACCAAGTCAATGAAAGTCGCACAGGAATCGTTCAGAAACAAATTACCCTCACTCGCACAGGGGGGAATATAGACAGCTTTTCCAGGGTGTACCTAGAACCTCCTACTGGTTCAGCGACTTTCGGAACAGATTGGAATATCCCCAATTTCTCTCCTGAAATTACCTTTAACCCAGGCGAAAATACCAAAACTTTCACAATTGACATTTTTCCGGATGGTCAATTTGAGGGAACAGAAGAAATTGCATTTCGGATCACCAATCGGGATAATGCCATTATTGGCACCCAAAACACTGCCAGTCTGAAAATTTTCGATGCTGAGGGGCCTCCTACAATTAATTTCTCCCCAGCTACTTACCAAGTCAATGAAAGTCGCACAGGAATCGTTCAGAAACAAATTACCCTCACTCGCACAGGGGGGAATATAGACAGCTTTTCCAGGGTGTACCTAGAACCTCCTACTGGTTCAGCGACTTTCGGAACAGATTGGAATATCCCCAATTTCTCTCCTGAAATTACCTTTAACCCAGGCGAAAATACCAAAACTTTCACAATTGACGTTTTTCCGGATAGTCAAGTTGAGGGAACAGAAGAAATTGCGTTTCGGATCACCAATCGGGATAATTCCATTATTGGCACCCAAAACACTGCCAGTCTGAAAATTATCGATGCTGAATCTACACTAAACAACCACCCGCCGGTGGTGACTAATAGCCTCGATAAGCAACGTGGTCCCAATCCCCGCCGCGACTTCAGTGTGACTCTTGCTCCCGACACCTTTACCGATTACGATCCAGGTGACAGCCTCACTTATTCCTACTCAATAATTCCAGAGCCGGACCCCAACGGACCCTTCAGCCCCAACCCTCTCGATTGGCTGACCTTCGACCCAAATACCGGCACTTTCATTCCACCCGATTGGCTGACCTTCGACCCCAATACCCTGACCTTTAGCGTGAATTTGAATGCTGGCAATGTTCCCTCATTTTTCTATGTGCCAATTAAGGTGACAGCAACGGACAATGCGGGTGCCAGTGTCAGCGACTTCTTCCACCTGTACCGCAGCCCCAGCTTTTCTGGCATCGCAATTGACGGCTACATATCGGGTGCAACTCTCTTCCTAGATGCCAACAAAAACGGCGTCCTCGATGGTGGCGAACCATCCACCACAACTGATTCAGGCGGTAAATTTAATCTCGATATCCCCTTCGAGACTTTCGACACCAACAAAAACGGAGAAATTGACCCATCAGAAGGCAATTTAGTTGTCACAGGAGGCATTGACACCGCCACCGGATTACCCCTAGAAACACCACTCACTGCACCACCAGATTCTAGTGTTGTCACACTCCTAACCAGTTTAATCGCCGACTTAACCGACAAAGGAATTGCACCAGAAGAAGCCCAATCTTTAGTCAAAGCAGCCCTTTCTCTCCCCGCCGATGTTGACCTAACTAGCTTCGATCCAATAGAAGCTACCAACAACAACATACCGGGCGGAGTCCAAGTCTTAGCCGCCATGGTGAAAGTCCAAAACTTCATCACTCAAACTGCCGCTTTGATTGACGGTGCTTCCAGTGCAGTCAATACCGATATTGTCAAGGCTGTTGTCAGTTCAATTACGGCTCAAATTCAATCGGGTACAGTCTTAAACCTCAGCTCTTCAGCAGCCTTAGAACCAATCATTCAGCAAGCAGCCGCTAAAATCGAGCAAATAGACCCCAGTTTCAACACTCAACAAGTCACCCAAATTACATCGCAAGCTGCCACAGTAATGGCAACAGCCAATCAGCGCATTGATAGCGCTGTCTCCAACCCAACAGCAACATCAATTCCTGAATCACTTGCCCGCCTCCAACAAGTAGCCTTGGGCCCAACAACTCAAGAATTTAAAGAAGTTGGTTCAGGAAATAAACCAATTTCCCAGGTGGTTGCTGACAATACTGGTACTGCTTTAGATAGCAGAATTGAATCTGTAATATTGCCGACTGGGATTGCAACTCCTGTTGTCAGCGGCGATGCAGATTTGGGCAGCAATTCTCCCAATGCAATTCTCGGTACAAATGGCGACGATATCCTGACTGGCGACAGCGCGAATAATGTGTTGATAGGGATGAGGGGCAATGATTCCCTCGATGGAAGTCTGGGAAATGACACTGTTTTCGGTGGCAAAGGTAGCGATACAATCCTGGGAAGTAGCGGTGATGATGTCTTATTTGGCAACCGTGGTGCTGACATTTTGAATGGCGATGATAGTAATGATATTCTTTACGGAGGTAAGGGCGATGATTTGCTGAGGGGCGGTTTGGGACTTGATACTTTGACAGGAGGAATGGGAGTAGATAAGTTCTTACTCTCTACCAATTCCGGTACTGATACGATTACTGATTTTGAAGTGGGTAAGGACTTGTTAGTATTGGGTAACGGGTTGAGTTTCTCGCAATTGGCTATTGCTCAAGATAGCGGTTCGACTTTAATCCGGTTGGCACAAACAGGGGAGATTTTAGCTTCTCTGGGCGGTGTTTCTGCTATCCGTATCAGCGCTGCTAATTTCGGATTGCTTTAAAGGTTCATAATGAGGACTTTAGCCCTTATTATTTTTCCGTCTCTTAGAGACGGACTTCGTTTGTATATATGCGGTTTCAACCGCTGACTATCAAGGCCTAGCTCCCCCCTAGCTCCCCTTAAAAAAGGGGGGGACAAGAATCTTCTCAAAGTCCCCCTTCTTAAGGGGGATTTAGGGGGATCTGGCCTCGGGGGTAAACGAGAGATAAAGAGGGTTTTAGACTTAAGTTGAAACCAATAGCCTAAACCGTATTACTTACAACTCAGCATCGCTGATATCGCATTCCCGGTAACTGCGAAACTAATCCCAACAATTCCAACTGCAAAAGTATACTAGAAACTATTCCCGCTTCTAATCCCGCTGCTTCCACAATTGTATCAAAAGAAATCGGCCCAGATACGATCGCACTTAATACCTTAGCCAATTCCGGCTCCAACGGTGGCCCTTGCTTCTCAACCGTCGGATTTGGAGGAAATAGCGATAACTGCTCGGATCTATCCAATTTTGGCATAGCTCCGAGCATTTCCAATAACCTGTCTTCGCTTAAGAGTCGATCGCTACTCGGCAGAATCGGATGAGCACCTTTACTCAGCAACTCCAAACATCCAAAAGAACGCTCATCATCCAATCTGCCCGTCAAAACATACACATCTCGGCAAAAATCATTCGCTTGATAAGCAGTAATTAAAGCACCCGATTTATGCGGAGCTTCTATCACGATAGTAGCGCGACTTAAGCCAGCAATTATGCGATTTCTGCGCGGAAAATTAGTTTTATTCGGTTGAGTACCCGCTGGATATTCGCTAATTACCAATCCCTGCTGCAAAATGCGATCGCACAACCTCTCATTTTGTTTAGGATATACAATATCTACTCCCGTCCCCACTACTGCAAAAGTCCTTCCTCCCGCCTCCAAACAGCCTGTATGAGCCTCTGTATCAATGCCCGCAGCCAATCCCGAAACCACAGTAAAACCGTTTCTAGCCAAAGCCGTACTAATTTTACGAGTCCACCTTCTGCCGTATTCCGAAGGGCTGCGAGTGCCAACAATTGCCACCGTTGGCGTAATTCCTTGATTCTCTTTTACATCAACTAAACCACGATAATACAACACTGGCGGCGGATTGGGAATTTCCAATAATAAGCGGGGATAATCTGGATCTGCGGGCGTCCAAAAACAGGGATTTTTTATAAGATGTTTTTCGATAAATTCTTCAGGATTGAGTTTAGTGCGTTCTTGCACAACGGTTTCAATTATCTGCTTGCCGAACCCTTCGATTCGCATAAAATCTACTGATTTTGCCGTCCAAGCTTCTGCCAAACTATTGAAATGTTGGTGCAATCTTTGCAACAAAATCGGCCCGATACCGTTAATTTGCGACCATGCTAACCAGTAAGCGCGTTCTTCTAACAACGAGTTGCCCTCAACTTATCTGAGAATTATTTTATCATTTTTGGTGGAATTATGGTAGCGAAATGCCCCTGCCGTGTCCTGTATTTCCACAGGTGTCCGAGTAGGGAAATGGCACTGCCGTGTCCTCTATTTCCACAGATTTAAAAGGGCTATATAAATGTTGTTTTACGAACCGCGAAGGGAATTAAGAGGGAGGTTGACAATTACTGGCTAAGCTTTCCAATCAACGAAACGGGCATAAATATAAGCAATAATTTCTCCGATTACTGTCCGAAAACCTTCGCTCGATTTCCACCATTCTTGTGGGTTGTAATCTTCGGTTTCCGCCGCAATAATCCCGACTTTAATCTCAGGATTCAGCACTTCTTTAAATACAAGCCAACTTCTGCGGGCGTGAGGGCCAAAGGAATAAAGATTAATTGAGTTAACTTTTAAACCTGAAGTAGAAAACCAATCCCGAAGTGCGATCGCAGAAGCAGCAGTGCGGTGTTTCAAAACATTCGCCGCTGGTACGGCTACTAATTTGTTTTTATCAAATCCTAGCACAATAAAAGTCGCGGCAGTCAGTTCCGCATAATTTTTATATTCAGCGAGATAGTAGCCTTTACTTAAAGGAATTCCTGTGGTAATTAATTGGCTGTATTCACCTTTTTTAAATTCCGCGATCGCACTTTCGATCGCATAATCGGGCAACCAGCCTTCGACAACCAATATATCTGCTTTAATCGGCGCATTTACCGCCAAAAATGGATGGATATTTGTGATAATTAAGAGCATTGCAATTATTAATCCCATCAGAGCAATTACCCAGCCTTCCCTGGTAACTGCCCACATTTCTCGGCGGTGAATTAGACTAATTTTGATTTTAAGTTTTCGCAGTCTGACAAAATTCATATATAGCAATCCTCGCATCATTTGTGAATTTCTTACTCCTTCCCCGCGGGTTCGGGGAGGGCTGGGGTGGGGTAAAAATTTTACGACTCCTGCAAGGATTGCTATAGCAGATATTTAAGCAAGAAGGAAGAAGGAAGAAAGCTCTTCTTTCGTCTTTTCGTCTTCTATACTATTGGTGTTTCAGGTACTCAAAAACGCTTTTATCCCCAATATCCTGCGGCATCGGTTGAAAAAACTTACGCACAGCAAATATGATAAACAAAGCGGCCCAAATAGCCAGCAAAAATTGCTCATTTTCGGCTGACAAAAAGCCGAAAATATGTCCTAAAATTAAGAGAGGAACTCCAGGAGTCAAAAACTTTGTTTCTAGGCGGTTGAAGCAGAAAGCTTCTTTAAAATAAATCCCATTTAAGGCGGCAAAAGTAAAGCCAATTCCCCACAACGTGGCGGGATGTTCGTACACTGCTAAAGCTAGAGGTTGGCTGCTTTGTAGGGCGACAAACAATGCTGCCGCGCCGCCGATCGCCCAAAACACCTGTAGTGTTCGGTGTAGCGCAATCATGTAAATGTGAATAGTTGCCAAGCTGACGCCTAAAGCTATCCAGAAACAAGCAAAAACAGGCGTTACAGCTTGGATTGCAATCGGGTTGTCGCCCTGTTGCAACACCAGAGTAGTGCCGATCGCAAAACACAGCGCCGCCACCCCCAATCCGGCGCGGTAAATCAACACTCCCGTGCGATCGTTTTGAGTAATCGTAAACTCGCCGAATTGTCCTTGATAGACTGGCGATTCATCAGGCGATTTCAGTAGTTGCATTACACCTTCCTCCTATTAGACACGAATGTACTTCTGCCAAGATATACTTTATTGATAAACCGATCCAGCGAGACCGAGCGATGCCTAAATTTAACAAGCCTAAACTTAACCAGCCTAAAGTTAACCAATCTAAAGTTAACAAATCTAAAGTGGACGATCGCCCCGATCAAAGCAAATCCCTTCCTTCGCAATCCGAACTTCCTCCAGTTCAGCTTGATGAAACCATTGTAGCAGGCAGAAGACCGAAACCGGTCAACGACTTCCAGCACCTGCTGGAGGAATTATCCGAATTGAGATCGGGGTTCCATCCAGAAATGTTAGCGCATATCGACAAAAATCTCCCCTTTAATACCAAGCAATTTGAAACTAAACTCAGCAAAATTTTGGGTTCTAAAAATATTGATTGTACTCTGAAAAATTCACTCAAATATCTAGATTACCTCAAGGAAAATATTCAACTCCCCTGCCACGTTACCGGCATAGAAGAGTTTGAATGGGAAGAAGAATATACAATGGGTTCTGGCAGCAAAAAAGAATATGCAAGACTCAAAAAAACTCAACCTTCTTACACTGATAGATTCACAATTAATTGGTTAGATGATTTTGTGATTCAGGAAGAAGGCATATTTGTGGAAGTGCAGCGCGTCGGCGATAGCCAAAAGTTTATGTTGCCTTTATTCGAGTTAGAATCAGTTGATGTAATCTCCCGGAACAATCAGTTGTTAGATGATTATGCCGTGTGGTTTCTCAATTATTAAGGAACAGTGGAAAAGTGGAAAAGTGGGGGAGGGGAAGAATGGGAGAAAGGGAGAGTGGGGGATGAGAAAAACCTTCCCTCTTCCCTCTTCCTTCTTCCCTCTTCCTTCTTCCTTCTTCCTTCTTCCTTCTTCCTTCTTCCTTCTTCCTTCTTAATTAAATGGAAGCTGCAAAGTGCGATCGCGAAACCAAAGCCAAAGCTTCAACCAAACTGCGAACAGCCGCAATCATCGCCACTTCGCTATTAAGTTGGCTAACAGCAGAACCGACACCAACACCCGCAGCACCTGCTCCAATAGCGAGGGGTGCGGTGACGCTGGAGATGCCGGAAGCGCAGAGTACGGGGACTGATACGGCGCGGGAAATTTCAAAGGCTGCTGCCAAAGTAGGCGCTGCTTTTTCAATTAATCCCAATGTGCCGGCGTGAATTGGTTGGGCGCTGGTGCCACCTTCGGTTTGAATGATATTAGCCCCAGCTTTGACTAATTCAATTGCTAATTGCACTTGTTTGTCGAGTGCCAAAATGTGGGGAACTGTTACAGAAAGGGTGATGTTTGGAAATAGCGATCGAGTTTCGCGAGTCAACTGCAAAACTTCCTCAGCTTCAAAGCGGCGGCCTACTGCGTAGAAAGCATCAAAGTTGCCAATTTCAATCAAATCAGCGCCAGCTTCTACCGCAGGCACAAACTTTTCCGGTTCCACAGCCGATACACAAATTGGCAAACTTGTCAACTGTTTTGCCATCAATACCAAATCTCGATCGGCAGCAATATCGACAAACGAAGCACCGCCAAGATCCGCTGCTTTGACGACAGCCGCAACGTTCGCGGCATCAAAATTATTTAAACCGCTGATAATTTTCAGGGCGCGACCTTGCTCAAATGCGCGCTGCAATTTAGAATTTACACTCATCGTTAGTTTTCCAATTCAAAAAATTTCTTAGACTCATTTTGACACAAATTTAGAACAAATTTTAATTTTTAATTCTTAATAGCGGTAATGTGCAACCTAAGCACCCTAAATAGGTCGATTATGCCTCCAGGACTATATTTTTGATTTTTATAGCAACCGCCAAGACAGTTAGAACGTTCTTAATTGGTGCAACTATTGTTGTGACTGCATTTCCACATCGATCTTCTTCCCTCTTCATTCTTCCCTCTTCCTGACATCCGTTACACAATCCGTTGCCGAACTTCCCGGCTGGCGAAATTTGTGTACATCTTTGATAACTTGTGCCCAGCCGTCAGAGAGAGATTCCAGAATCCGAGATCCCTTTTCTTTCGTCGCCGCCGTCGCATCGCCCAACACACCACTTTCAGTCAACTCTCGCGTCAGCCAAGCAAAAGGCAAATTTCCTTCCATACTCAGCAAACTGTCAATCGGCAAATTTTTCGGATATTCAGTAACAGCCAGTTCCATTTTCACCTGCGACGGCAAAATTGACAACATCAAACTCGTTTCTGCATCACCCGCGTGAATCCCAAACTGCAACTCCTTCGCAGTTAATAATTCAGCAGCTACATTCGGAACCCGCCACACAAACAGGGGAAAAACCGAAAAATCCTGATATTTTTGATGAATATCCCGCGCCGCAATTTCCATCACCTGCGGCTGTCCGCCGTGACCATTCATTAACACTAATTTCCGAAATCCTGCCCGGTAAATACTGTCAGCAATTTCGCCGATTACTGCTAAAAGTGTCTGAGCACTGAGCATAATTGTACCGGGAAAATGGCAGTGTTCGTTTGACTTGCCGTAGTACAAAGGCGGCAAAGCGTAGGCGGGAATATTTGCCTCTAACTTTGCCAGCGCTTTGCCTGTCACCGCCGCACTAATTGCCGCATCTACAATTAAAGGTAAATGAGGGCCGTGTTGTTCGATCGCACCTAGCGGCTGAATTATAACTGTATTTTCCTTATCCGGCATAGACTGAATTTCTGTCCAAGTTAGATAGGGAAAAAAGCGTGATTCTGGAATAAAGTTGTGCATATTGTGGTGGCAAGAGCATAGGCAACCAAGACCATCAACTAGCCTAAAAACTAAAAAGTAATTTCCCCGACATATCACATCTTCTGTCTGTCGGTAGATAATATAATATAACAGATGCTTCAGAAGCGCGCTGATATACGCTCGCCAGCTCATACCGAAAGACGTAGAGACGACTAATTGATGGAAGCTTGGCAAACCCCACAAACTAATTTAACCGACATTCCGATCGCCGAGGAACTGTCGCGCCGCACCCCTCGATCGCACGATCTCAACGCTGAAAACCGAGCGCTGCAAGCGCTGGCGAGACAACTGGCAGCCTCCCCCCGCACGCTGCTCAAAACACTGGTTGCGATCGCTCAAGATTTGTGCGGCGCAGGCAGCGTCGGAGTCTGCTTGCTAGAAGAAAATGCCACATCAAAACAAATCTGTCGGTGGGCGGCATTGGCTGGCGCGTGGGAAGCCACAGAACACAGAAATATACCCGGCACATTGTGTTTGTCGGGAGCAGGTCTCGATCGCCAAACTCCACAGCTTTACTTCGCTCCAGAAAAATATTTAACCGACTTGCAGCAACTAGAATTGCCGATCGCCGAAGCGTTAGTCGTGCCACTACAAGCAGAAAATCAATCCCTGGGGGCAATATGGATTGTATCTCACGAGGACGATCGCCAATTCGATGCCGAAGACTTGCGGATCGCGATCGCCCTAGCAGACTTTGCCGTTGCCGCCGTACAAATCGATCGCGCCCATCGAACCAAAGAAGCTTTGTTCGATCACGAAGAACGCTGGCAGCTAGCCTTGCAGGGAAACAATGACGGCATTTGGGATCAGAACCTGCAAACAAATTGCCATTTCGTGAGCGATCGCGGTTTAGAGATTTTGGAACGTCGGCCCGAAGAAGTCAAGGAATTCAGCCAATTTTTGAGCTACATTCATCCCGATGATTTGGAGAGAATGCAAAGCAATTGGCAGCAGCACTTGGATCGAGAAACCTCACATTACTGCTGCGAGTACCGCATTCGCTGTTCCGACGGGCGCGAAAAATGGATTTTAGCCAGAGGGCGAGCAATTTGGGACGAGTCAGGCAATCCCTTGCGGGCCGTGGGCTCCCTCACAGATATCACCGATCGCAAACAAACTGAAATTGCCTTAAAACAAAGCGAAGAACGTTTGAGCGTCGCCATCGAAGGCTCAGGCATGGCAACCTGGGATTTTGACGTGCGAACAAATCGAGTAATTTGGTCGGCGACCCATTTCAGCATTTTGGGCTGCGAACCGCTACCAGGCGGCGAAGCAAGCGCGGCTGTGTGGCAAAACCGCGTGCATCCCGAAGACTTAGAGCAAGTCATGCAAGCAGCTAAAACAGCTCGGCAAACACGATCGCTCTACTCCCCCGAATACCGGATCATCAGGGCAGACAACGGAGAAATCCGCTGGTTGAGCGCGTTCGGACGCTATCTCTACGACACCGCAGGCGAAGCAGTGCGGTTTATCGGAGTATTATTTGATGCTACCGATCGCAAAAATGCCGAACACGCCTTGCAAAAGAGCGAGCAAACCGTGCGCCGTCAACTTCTAGAGATAGAGTGGCTCTACCAAACAACGCCCGTGGGTTTGGCAGTTTTAGACACAGATTTGCGGTACGTGCGACTCAACCAGGGGTTGGCCCAAATCAACGGCTTGCCCGTCGAAATGCACATCGGCCGCACCCTACGCGAAATTGTCCCCGACTTGGCAGACACAGCCGAACCTGTGTTGGGCCGCATTCTCGAAACCGGAGAACCAAAGCGAAATTTTGAAATCAGCGGTGAAACAAAAGCTCAACCCGGTGTTGTTCGCACTTGGCTGCTGAATTGGTTGCCGCTCAAAGACACGGGCGGGGAGATTGTCGGAATTAATGTCGTGGTACAGGAAATTACCGATCGCAAAATGGCCGAACTCGCCTTGCAAGAAAGCAACAACCGCTTTGAGTTAGCTACAAGGGCGATCGACGGCATGGTTTTTGAGTGGGATTTGGCATCGAACTCAGTTTACCGTTCCGAGGGACTGTCCTCGATCGTCGGTGTCCGCCCAGAGGATGCACCAGCAACACCAGAGTGGTGGAGAGAACGCATCCATCCCCTAGATTTGGCGCGCATCCAGCCCACGCGGGAATCAATCTTGACTACTGGCGATCGCTACCAAGTCGAGTACCGAGTCCGGCACCAAGAGGGGCGCTGGATCGACGTTTGGGAACGCGGCTGTTTGATCCGCAACCAGCAAGGTGAACTGACCAAAATAGTCGGCTTCACCAGCGACATTACCAAGCGCAAACAAACAGAAGAAGCACTGCGCGATCGTGAAACCCACCTGCAGTTGATTCTCGACAGCGCCAAAGACTACGCCATCTTCACCCTCGACACCGACGGACACTTTACCAGTTGGAACGCAGGCGCGGAGAGAGTGCTGGGCTATACCGAAGCTGAAATCGTCGGGCAGCACGGACGAATCATCTTCACCCCAGAAGACTCTGCTTCCCGAATGCCCGAAGCAGAAATGCACAGCGCCCTGACTCAGGGAAAAGGAAAAAACGAACGCTGGCACCTCCGCAAAGATGGCAGCCGCTTTTGGGGCAGCGGGCTGGTGATGCCCCTGCGCGACGCAGCCGGCGAGGTACACGGTTTCCTGAAAATCATGCAGGACAAAACCGAGCGCCAGCAAATAGAAGAAGCACTGCGACAAAGCGAAAATCGCTACCGCACCCTCGCCGATGCCGTCCCGCAATTAATGTGGATCAACACCGCCGACGGCAGGTTAGAGTTTTGCAACGAGCACTGGAAAAGCTACACGGGCATGAGGCCAGCAGAATTTCCGCTAGCTGCACCGGTGCTGCAATTATTTCATCATGAGGATCTGCCAACAGTTGTCGCCACGCGCACCAAGGCGATAGAAACAGGGGAATCCTACGAATTTGAGTGTCGGGTACGCAGGTTTGACAGCACCTACCGTTGGCATCTAGCGCGGCTTGTTCCCATCAAAGACAGGAGGGGACAGGTGGTGCAATGGGCCGGGATCGGCATTGATATTGACGATCGCAAACGAGCAGAAGAAAGCTTAGCAGAAAGCGATCGCCGCTTCCGCTTCCTGGCTGAGTCGCTGCCCCACCTGATTTGGAACGTAGACTCCGCCGGGGAAATTCGTTTTACCAATCAACAAAAATGGTCGGAATATCTGGGAATGTCTTACGAGGAAGCCGCTCACAACAATTGGGAGTCCCTGGTGCCGCCGTCGGATTTGGCAGAAGCTTGGGCCCGCTGGCAAGAATGTCAAATCACTGGAGAAGTTTATCAACTTGAGGTGCGCCTGCGGCGGGCAGCAGACAAAATGGAACGCTGGCATTTGTCCCGCGCCGTGCCAATTCGCGACGCCCGGGGCCAGGTTGTCGAGTGGATCGGCACTAACACCGATATTCACGATCGCAAACAAGCCCAACTTAACGAGCAGTTTCTCTCCGATCTCGAACTCCGCTTGCGCCAGTGCTCCAACCCAGCAGAAATGTTGTGGGAAGCCATGCACAGTCTGGGAGAGTATTTAAAGGCCGATCGCTGCATTTGGCACGAAATCGATTTAGAAGCCGATCGGGCAATTGTCGAGCAAGACTGGCACCAGTCCGACCTTGCCAGCACCGTCGGCATCTATAAAATCTCAGACTTTAAGATGCCAGAACTTAAAGCTCTCTCTATCGCAGGTCAAACAGTTGTCATCTCAGATATCGCTAATCACCCCCATACAGCGAATTTGGTCGATAACTACGGTGCCGTGTCGATTCGCGCTTTGGTCGATGTTCCCTGCCTTCAGGAAGGGCGCTGGGTGGCTCTTTTGGTGGTGGCATCAAAGGCAGTGCGACACTGGCGGGCCGATGAAGTTTCGCTGATGCAAGAAGTGGTGGCTCGCCTCTGGACGGTAATTCTGCACGCGCGAGCCCTGCAGGATCTGCACGAAAGCGAGGCTCGGTTCCGCGCTCTAGCTGACAACATCGCTCAGTTGGCCTGGATGACAGATGAAACCGGCTGGATTTTCTGGTACAACCAGCGCTGGTTTGACTACACCGGCACCACCCTAGAGGAAATGCAAGGCTGGGGCTGGCAGCAGGTACACCACCCGGAACACGTCGATCGCGTTGTCGCAAAATTTAGGCGCTGCATTGAAACAGGCGAACTCTGGGAAGATACTTTCCCCTTGCGCGGCAAAGACGGATCGTACCGCTGGTTTCTCTCCCGCGCTGTGCCGATTCGCGACGAGCAAAACAAGCTGCTGCGCTGGTGTGGCACCAACACTGACATTACCGATCGAAAACTTGCAGAAGCGGAACGGGAACGCCTTCTAGCGCGGGAAAAGGCAGCGCGGCAAGAAGCAGAACAGGCTAACCGCGTCAAAGACGAATTTTTGGCTGTTTTGTCCCACGAATTGCGGACTCCCTTAAACCCGATTTTGGGCTGGGCGAAGCTGCTTCAATCGAACCTTCTGACACCCCAAAAGCAACGTTATGCCTTAGAGACGATCGAGCGCAACGCCAAACTGCAAACCCAGCTTATCGAAGATTTGCTCGACGTGTCGGGGATTCTGCAAGGCAAGGTCAGCTTGAATATTGCACCTGTGGATTTAGCCTGGGTCATCGGCGCTGCTATTGAAACGGTGCGTCTGGCGGCGGAAGTCAAGTCGATTCCAATCAGCACTCAATTTGCACTGAATCTCGGCTCGGTTTTGGGCGATGCGGGCCGACTTCAGCAGGTAGTCTGGAATTTGCTATCCAATGCCGTCAAGTTCACCCCGCCGGGAGGCAAAATTGATGTCGTTCTCGATCGGGTTGACACGAACGCCCAAATTACTGTAAGTGATACTGGAAAAGGTATCGAACCAGATTTTCTGCCCTATGTCTTCGACTACTTCCGGCAAGCTGACAGCACGATGACGCGCAAGTTTGGCGGATTGGGTTTAGGATTGGCGATCGTCCGCCATCTCGTCGAACTCCACGGCGGCACGGTGAAATGCGACAGTGCCGGCGAAGGAAAAGGCGCAACCTTGACCGTCTGGATACCCCTGATGCCCGTGCAACCTCAGACAAGTTCTGCGGGAACTACGCCACCGGAGGAATCCTTCGATTTGAGTGGTATCAGGGTGTTAGCGGTGGATGATGATGCCGATGCGCGAGATTTGGTGGTTTTTCTGCTTGAGGATTGTGGGGCAAGTGTTACAGCAGTTGCTAACGCCGCCGATGCCTTAGCGGTTTTAACCCAGTCTGTTCCTGATTTGCTGTTGAGCGATATTGGAATGCCCGACACCGACGGTTATATGTTGCTGCGGCAGGTTCGGGCTCGGGCGCCAGAGAAAGGGGGACTGGTTCCGGCGATCGCCCTCACCGCTTATGCTGGAGAAATGGACTATCAACAGGCGCTGGCTGCAGGGTTCCAGCGGCATCTTTCTAAGCCTTTAGACCCCGAGAAGTTGGTGCAGGCGATTTGGGATTTGCTCGATCGATCGGGCCCAAACATTGTTTAAGGTCTTTTTGTGTCTCAAAAGTCTTTATTTAATGAACCGCGAAAACGCAAAGAACCCGAAGGAAGAAGGGAAGAAGAAAGGAAGATGTTAATAATGTCAAGTCCGGTTATATCTAAAATATTGCACCATTCTCAATAAGGATTTTATTGACTCGCTAGGAGCAACGGCCCACAAGAAAATTCATCTGTTGTGGCACAAGGCGGAAAGCCTGTTTATGAAAATGGTGCAATATGTCAGATGTAACCACTTTTATCGTGGTTCGAGCGCGCATCTTCTCAAACAAAAAAACCCCGCCAAGGGAGGTTTTTTGATCATTATTGGTGCTGATCGGACAGGTTAAAACATCCTGTCCCTGCATCATGCCCACAGCCCTAAGACTCTATTCTTAGCGGTAGTCAGTGCGAACGGCGGGGTCACGGTCACGATCGGCGGTGGTAGTGGTATAGCGCACATTTTCTTCGCGTTTTTTGGGAATCAAACCTAACAAACCGGACAAGCCGAGCAAGCCCAACCATCCCCAATCAAAGTCGCGATCGTTGTCAGCACTGTACACATCGGAGCGAGGAGTTGTGGTGGTTGTAGTGCTGTTAGTACCGCCAGTTGTACCGCCAGTTGTATCTGTCTGAGCGGAAGCAGGGAGATGAGCTGGTGCTAGGGCTAAACCAGCAGCTATAATACCTGCACCGATTGCTTTGGATAAATCAGAACGTTTCATAATTCAAATGCTCTCTGTTGGCTAAAATCTTTAACTATCAAAACTATATCGAGTGGCTATTAAAGTTAAATCCACCTGTAGCAGTAAACTTTGCTATGTTCCACCTATTACTAGAGATTGATATCTTTTTTAGCAACCAGACGAAATTAAACATGGCTCGCTGTGACCAGAACGGCACTCTGGGGTGTCTCATATAGTTTCCGGCCCCATCGGTATTGTTCAAACAGTCAACAGTCAACAGTCAACAGTCAACAATCATACAGACAATGTACTGCGGACAAAAAAAGGTAAACTCAGATATTGCACAGATAAGTGTTGGAACTCGATCGACGGGGATAAAAACTTTTGGGTATAGAGCTACGCAGCTACGTATTTCTAGACAACTTGCAGCCGCAGCACGCAGCATACATCGGCACAATCGCCGCCGGATTCTTGCCGCTGCCGGGGGATGCGTCGCTGTGGATAGAAATCTCGCCCGGTATCGAAATTAACCGAATTACCGATGTCGCCCTCAAATCAGCCTCCGTGCGCCCAGGAGTGCAGATAGTCGAACGCTTGTACGGCCTTCTGGAAGTACACTCAAGTCAGCAGGGGGAAACCCGGGCCGCAGGAAAAGCAATTCTAGAATTCCTCGGAGTCCGCAGAGAAGAAGGTATCAAACCGCGAGTGATTTCCAGTCAAATTATTCGCAACATTGACCCCCACCAAACACAATTAATCAACCGCACCCGCCGCGGACAGTTGCTGCTGGCGGGACAAACGCTTTACGTCTTAGAAGTAGAACCGGCCGCCTATGCAGCGCTGGCCGCCAATGAAGCAGAAAAAGGCGCATCTATTAACATCTTAGAGGTTCAGGCTGTCGGTAGTTTCGGACGGCTTTACCTCGGCGGCGCAGAACGAGATATTATAGCAGGTTCCCAGGCAGCAATTGCGGCGGTGGAAAGCGTGACGGGTCGAGAAAATCCAGCAATTTTTGGCCGCAAGGAATAGCCGTTAAAGGAGATGTAATTATGGCAAACGCACAGCATTTAGCGCTGTTAAAAAAAGGTGCAGTTACTTGGATTGAATGGAGAAGTCTCAACCCAAATCTAGAACCGGATCTGGGCGAAGCTAACCTGGCCGAAGCAAATTTCAGAGGTGCTGATCTTGGGCGATCGAACCTTTTTAAAACCGATTTGTTTAAGGCTAAATTAATTGCGGCAAACCTCGCTGAATCCAACCTTAGTTTAGCAAATCTTGCCGGAGCGCAACTGCTCGAAGCTAATTTAATTAAAGCTAATTTAACGGGTACAAACCTCCGAGCGGCCGACATGAAGGGAGCTGATTTGAGCGGTGCTAATTTAATTGGGGCTGACCTCACCGCTGCCAATCTCCAACAAACCGATTTCGGAGATGCGAATTTAATCGGTGCGGTGATGTCGCAAGTTAATGCGATGGGTGCCAACCTCAACTTTGCCAATCTCAGTCAAGCCAATCTCAGTCAAGCCGAATTGATTGAAGCACATTGCTATGGAGCCAATTTCTCTAAGGCTAACCTCGGGGAAGCTCACTTCACTGGAGCATATCTTTTCAGGGCAACTCTCTGTTTTGCGGAGTTGAGCGCTGCCGATTTCCGGTGGGCAAACCTTGGCAAAGCTGATTTGACAGGGGCTAATTTGACCGGGGCAAATCTCAGGGGAGCGAACTTGGCGGGAGCTAATCTGGGCGAAGCTATTTTGAAAGGAACAATCATGCCTGACGGCAGCATGGTTTCATAAATATTGGATAATATTTAGTCCTGTAAAATAACCGCGATAGTTTAAAAAAAGCCAGTTGCGCGTTTTCCGAAAGGATTGCCAAAACATGAGTTTTTGGGACGGGTTCAGACTTTCTCTCTAATACAAATCCGAGATGAGAGTAAACCCGTCTCGGCTCAAAACTCGCAACTGTCGATCGATTAATTTTTGCGGGTTGGCGATACTTGATAAAGTCCTCTGACGGGACCTTGATCGGGCTGTGAATTTTCCTGCTGTGCTGGAAGTGTAAACTGATCTTGGAGTCCGGCGGGAGTGGCGAAACAGCCACTGGGCTGAGGTGCTAGCTGACAAGCTGGAGGCAGTGCCATGACTGAGGAATCGAAGGGATTGACCGCATCTGGGACGCGGAGAATCGGATCGCTGGAAACTTGCCGCTGCATTACTCGTCGGTAGAAGCCGTTGACGCGACTGGCATCCCGCTCAATTTCTTTTTCGGGAAAGGCAACGACGCCGCTGGGGGAACCGATGCCTAAATAGTCGCCCAAGTAACCTTGCAAACTGACGTTGTGGTAAAAGTCTCCTGAAGCTTGAAAAAATTGTCGGTTGAAGTCGTCGGCAATTGGGTGAAATCGCTCTGTTTGTGCTTGAGCTGGCTTGACGTATGCCGTGGCGGCAGAGGCGACAGCGAGAATCAACGCGCCGCTCAGGCTTTTTAACTTTTGACTCATAATATTTCAGCCTCCTTAATTAATTCCGATTCCACTATAAACTGATTATCGGCGGATTATTTGTGTTTTTTACACGGTGTGAATTATGAATGCTGCGGATTTAAAGGTGTTGCGCGATCGACTTCTAGATTTGTTGTGCGAGTTTGCCTATCGCGAAGGCGATTTTGTGCTGTCTTCGGGGCAGAAAAGTTCTTATTACATTAACTGCAAACCTGTGACGCTGCACGCTGAAGGTGCTTTGGCAACGGGACGTGTGCTGTTGTCCATGCTGTCGTCGGATGTGCAAGCTGTGGGCGGTTTGACTTTGGGTGCTGATCCGATTGTAACTGCGGTGAGTGTGGTTTCGGCTCTGGAAGGTCGATCGATTCCGGCGCTAATTGTCAGAAAGGAGACGAAGGGACACGGGACAATGGCGTATATTGAGGGGCCACTGTTGCCAGAGGGGACGAATGTGGCGGTTTTGGAGGATGTGGTGACGACGGGTAAGTCGGCGATGCAGGCGGTGGAACGGTTGCGAGGTGCGGGTTATAAAGTCGATCGCGTGTTGTCCCTGATTGACAGAGAGCAAGGTGGTGCGGAGTTTTATCGTTCTGTTGGATTGGACTTTGAAACAGTTTTTACGATTAAGGATCTTCAAAAGTGGATGGCTAGCAAAAAATAGGCAAAAGTGCGATCGAACTGACCGAAGATCACCTTTTTCATGAACAGGCTTTCGGGCCTCTTCCACAAGAGTTTTCAAGATGTTTTTTTCTCGTTACCAGGCAGAGCCTGGTAATGAATATCTAGAGGCTCTTCCTCCATTTGAAGTGAGGAAATCGGTGTTTTATTGGGTGGGATTAGAAACTAGGCCCGCTCTAATTTTATCAAAATCAGCTCAGGTACTTGCAGCACAATGGAAAATCAAGTTTTTGGTGCTAAGCAAGCGCAAGCTTTCAGGTTCAGAATCTATACCAATCGGCTGATTTTAGCAGAGGGAACTTATAACCTGAGTGATATATTAACTAGAGAAGACTGTTTTAAGATGTGAGATGACCTGGCGCAAGGAGAAGCAGTAATGATTTTACCTGCATCTATTAAAGGGAAATGGAAACTACTGGCAACAGCCTTTATTTTTCCTCTGACACTAATTGGTGTTGGCATTCAGCAACAACCGCTTCAAGCACAACAAAATCCATCTAAGACGAATGTTGCTGCTTTGCCAGATGGTATTTACCTGTACGGAGATTCGCCACAGCCCAACCAAGTTCTTCAAAACTATATTGTGTTTCAACGCCAGAACGATCGCGTAGTTGGTGCAATCTACGCGCCGCGATCGGACTTTGCGTGCTTCACTGGTAAAATTCAGGGAAATACACTGTCCGGGAAGGCAATCTCGGCCGGAAAAATTCAAACAGTTGAAGTCAATACTCAGCTAACAAATCTGCATTCTATTCGCACAATTAGCTCAAACGATCGGCGGATTCTTTCAACGTGCCAACAGACAGCGCGAGCTAACATATCCAGGTAAATCTTTTACTTAGCTCAAGTGCTCCATTAGGCTGGCGGTGCGTTACACAGCGTTACACTGCGTTAACGCACTCTACGAATTGAAAATTTCTGCTTACCAGGATTTGCCGGGTAATAAATATCTAGAGGGTATGCCTCGATTGAAAAATAGTACAAAATATGAGTTTTTACCGCCGGCTTAATGGCACTAAAAAAATCCGTTTTATTGACTTATTTTCAGGAATAGGCGGCATGAAATGAGCGTTTGAATCCGCCGCTGGTTCCTTGAATCTGGAAAAGGAATGGCTCTTAAGCAGCGAAATCAATCCCGACCCTCAGTTAGTTTACCAGTACAAGGTAGGCGGCTAATTGACTATCGCGGTGGCAATTCTCTTCATTCTTGGGAACTGGGTTTGCGAGGCGAGTTCACTTTAGACGAAATTGAGTTTATGAAGAGTTTTATATTGAAAAGGCGAAATAAAGAATTTGGGCATGACTCACATGGCAAGCTATTAACTAAAGAGCAAATAGCTACTTTTTTGCTCATCCCAATCTCGATAAAATTCTCGATTCCTTGGTAACAAAAAAGTACCTGCAAGGGAACATGGCAATTCTCCTTTTCGGAAACTGCTTTGAATCTAACATTAAGTAAGGTGCGCCATCAGCACCCAACTTTTGGGCGAGCAGGATGCCCGCCCCACCACAAACGAAACAGCTTTAGGATTAAGTAAGGTGCGCTATCAGCACCCTACGAATTAATCCAATTAGCTTTGGGCTACAGGTTCCTTAGCCAAAAACTTCTCTAATTCCGTCAAAGCATCGGCATCAACCTTAGTCTGCATCGGACAGAACTTAGGCCCGCACATCGAACAGAATTCAGCAGTTTTGTAGATATCCGCCGGCAAAGTTTCGTCGTGATATTCCTTTGCCCGTTCAGGATCTAATGACAGCTCAAATTGACGGTTCCAATCGAAATTGTAACGCGCTTTCGAGAGTTCATCATCGCGATCGCGCGCACCCGGACGACCCCGTGCAATATCCGCAGCGTGAGCCGCAATTTTGTAAGCAATCAGCCCGTTTCGGACATCCTCAGCATTCGGCAATCCTAAGTGTTCCTTCGGTGTCACGTAACACAGCATTGCAGTACCGTACCAACCAGCCATCGCAGCCCCAATTGCTGAGGTAATGTGGTCGTATCCAGGTGCAATATCTGTCACCAACGGCCCCAAAACATAGAAGGGTGCTTCCGAACATTCCTCCATTTGTTTTTTGACATTAAACTCAATTTGGTCCATCGGAACGTGGCCCGGGCCTTCCACCATTACCTGCACGTCATGTTCCCAAGCTTTGCGAGTTAATTGTCCCAAAGTTTTGAGTTCAGCTAATTGAGCCTCATCCGACGCATCGTGAGTGCAACCGGGGCGGAGGGAATCTCCCAAACTAAACGAAACATCGTATTTTTTGAAGATTTCAATGATGTCGTTAAAGTGAGTGTAGAGGGGATTTTGTTTGTGGTGATGCAGCATCCACCGCGCCAAAATGCCGCCGCCGCGAGAGACGATTCCAGTTAGTCTATTTTTTACCAACGGCAAATGCTCAATCAAAATTCCGGCGTGAATTGTTTGGTAATCAACGCCTTGTTGAGCGTGTTTCTCAATGATGTGAAGAAAGTCATTGGGGGTCAGACTTTCCATATTACCATGAACGCTTTCTAGTGCTTGGTAAATTGGTACAGTACCGATCGGCACCGGTGAAGCTTTGATAATTGTAGTGCGAATTTCATCCAAATTCCCGCCGCCGGTGGACAAGTCCATCACGGTATCAGCGCCGTATTTCACTGCTAATTTAAGCTTGTCAACTTCTTCTTCCATATTGGAAGAGTTGGGAGATGCACCGATATTAGCATTGACTTTGCATTTAGACGCAATGCCGATCGCCATCGGTTCCAAATTCGGGTGATTGATATTAGCGGGAATAATCATCCGTCCCCGCGCTACTTCGGCGCGGATCAGTTCTGGCGGGAGATTCTCTCGCTTAGCAACAAAGTGCATTTCCTCAGTAATTACACCTTGGCGGGCGTAGTGCATTTGAGATACATTGCTTTGCCCCTGACGCTTAGCGATCCATTCGGTACGCATATTTAATTTCCTTGATAAACAGCTTCCCTCCGCTGGTATTACCCAGACTCAGGTTCTAAGGGTGTTTTCTCAGCCCGGATATTCGGGCACCCCTAGCTAAGCTGTTGATTGTATCACCGATTTCTGTGCGCGACGCCAGCAACTAAGGAAATCTTAATATTGAGATATAGATGAGGGGAGCGATCGCCCTTTTGGGGCTTCTGATATTTCTGCTGTTTAAAAAGTGCGATTGTACCCCATTTAACAATCTAAAAAACAATCACACCTCATCAGGCTTAATCCCCATTTCGCGCAATTTTGCTGCTAGGCGATCGGTGCGTTGTTTTTCTTTTGAATCTTTTTCAAGACGATAAAGTTAAAGATATGTCAGGAGATGAAGAATCTGTTGTTAATTTATCTGAGATTTTGAGACAAGTTTACCTGGAGGCTACTCTAGATTTGGCGATCGATTATTCAGTGTAGTCTATACCAGCGATGAGTGAGGGTGATTTTTAGTGGGTGCGATCGTTGATGGAATCGTAGGATGGCGATAAGGAGTGCGATCGCAGGCTATGGTATCGCCTTATTAGCTAAGATATCTGAGCGGTTCTAATCGCCCCATTGCCCAAAAATTATAGCTTTTTCTATTGAAAATAAAACCCGTATATATTAAAATGTGACTATGCCAGTTACTCGACTGTGCTAATTAATCGGCTGGTTCACCTTGAAAGGGGTGTTAGGCTGAAAAATTACTTTCTTCGCCCGACAAAAAACATAAAATTTTAGTGTATTCATCTATCAGCGCAATATATATTTATAGGTACAATCTTGCATGAGTTCACTTCAGTCAGTAAGAATACAACGCTTTAAAAGGATCGAAGATGCGTTATTTGACCTTGATGCCATCAATGTTCTTGTCGGTGCGAATAACTCAGGTAAGAGTAGTATTATTCAAGGCTTACATTTTGCTATTGGTGTTCTCCAGTCTCTTAAGCTGATTAATGGCGATATCCGCCGAACTGTATCAACGTTGAGTCCTACGCAGCTCATATACTCACCATCAGAATCTGTATATTGTTTGGGTAAGGGAGGAGAACTGGTACAGGATGAAGCACAAGCGATTGCTGTCAACTTCACACTTAGGAGTGGCGAATCCTGCGAAATCAAAATTAGAAAGGGAAAAAATAAAAATATCTCTGTAGAAGTTGATTCGGTAGAAACTGCGAAAATGCTATCGGATATTAAAGCCCCATTTAGTATTTTCTCACCAGGACTTGCAGGTATTGCAAAAAATGAAACTTATTTATCAGATGGCGTTTTGCTCCGAACATTAGCCAGAGGTGATGCAAACCTTGTTCTGAGAAATATTTTACTTAGGCTTTGGGAAAAGCCTGAATGGGATAATTTCCTACAAGATTTACATGAAGTGTTCCCAGAAACTAATATCAAAGTTAGTTTTCTTCCTGAAACAGATGAGCACATTCAAGTCTTGATCTCAACTGATTCAGGGGAAGTACCTATTGAACTCGCAGGGACTGGGGTTCTGCAAGCGGCTCAAATTTTGTCCTACATTCATAGGTTCTCTCCGCGCCTAATTGTCTTAGACGAACCTGACTCACATCTGCATCCCAACAACCAACGACTTCTATGCAAATTGTTGCGGAAAATTGCGGAAGAAAGGGATACACAAGTCGTTCTCACAACCCACTCGCGTCACGTTGTAGATGCTCTTGGAGCATCGGTTAAATTGCTTTGGGTACGAAATGCAACAGTTGAAACAGCTACGCAAGATGATGAGCTTGGTGTGCTTTTAGATATTGGTGCGCTAGACATCCGAGAAAGAATTTCACGCGACAAAACTGCAAAAGTTGTAGTATTGACTGAAGACGAAAATACACGTATTCTCGAATCTATTCTTGAGTCTTCCGGCTTTTACATGAATACTACTCTCATTTTGCCTTACTACGGTGTTACAGTCATCAAGAATCTGCGCCCCCTTGTTAATATAGTCAGATCTTCAAACGCATCAGCAAAGATTCTTCTTCATCGAGATAGAGATTACCTTAACGATTCAGACGCCGTAGATTGGCAGCAGCAAGTGAGGCAGTTACGGGTAGAACCATTTTTAACTGCTGGTACAAATGTTGAGTCATACTTACTAAATCCTAAGCATCTAGCAGCCCTTAATAAGGATGTTTCTGAAGAAGAGTTTGAAGCAATGATTGAAGAAGTCACACAAACGCATCATAAAGAACTTGTTGCAGCTTATATAGAGGGGCGTATTCAGGTCGAACGCCAACAAGGAAATGGAAGCCAAGTTAAGTACGGTGAGATTGGCGCAGAAGCTCCATCAAAAATTGCCAATAATAAGCAGCAACTGTGTCACGGTAAGATAAGGATTCGAGGGCTTAGAGCCGCTTTTAGGGATAAGTACAAATGTAATCTTAGCGACACAAAGAATTCTCCACATCTTGCAGTAGAGCCGCTTCAGGTATTTGCACGAAAGGCTTTCTAACTAGAGTACATATATAGCTAAGGTATTGGACTTTGAACAAATACAAAACTGTTCGCGATGGTTAATAGCTGTAACAAGTGAAGCTGCTGGGCGTTCCTACCCACAATTTAGTCTCGCCAGAGTCACCCGATCGCGATCGCGATCGCACTCACCCGATTTTCCCCTAAGCCACTATAGCGATTCTCCAATAAATGAGGTACGCCCCGATTGAATTCCGATTCCCAGGCCAGGCGTACCTCATTTTACTCAAAACTGCTATGTAATAATCAATCCTTACATCGAAGCTGTTGAAGTAGGTCGATCGACCTTGCTATCAGAGGCCTTTGAAATAGCAGACGATTCGCCGGAATTGGGCTTAGCTTCAGTCTCTTTTTCGGCGGAGTCAATTTTGTCTGTATCCTGTTTTAATTCTGATACAATTGCGCCTCGATCGCGCCAAGCTTCCGCATTCTCAGGCTTAATGGCGATCGCTCGATCGTAAGCTGCCATTGCTTCCTCATAGCGCTTTAATGCTGACAAAGCGGTACCCAAGTGGTGCCAAGCATCGTAAGAATCGGGCTTAATAGCAATCGCTTTCTCATAAGCTGTGATCGCTTCTTCATTGCGCTGCAATTTGGCCAAAGATTCGCCTTTACCAAACCAAGCTTCGTAACACTCCGAATTAAGGGTAATTGCTGATTCGTAAGAGGCAATTGCTGCTTCGTGCTGCGAAAGTTTGTCGAAAGCTGCGCCTCGGTTGTGCCACACTTCAAAATCCTGCGGTTTAAGGGCGATTGCTTTGTCGTAGGATTCGATCGATTCTTGATATCGCTGCATTTTTCCGAGCACAGCGGCTCTATTGTACCAAACTTCGTATTTGTCGGCCCGGATGCCGATCGCCCGATCGTAAGAATCAATAGCATCGCTGTACCGGAGCAGTCTCCACAGCATATTGCCTCGATTGTACCAAGTTTCATATCTCTTGGGATTGAGATCGAGAGCGCGATCGTAAGAATCGACTGCTGCTGCGTGCTGCTGTATTTTGCCCAGCATCGCGCCTCGGTTGTGCCAAATTTCGCTGTCGGTTGCTTTGATAGCGAGGGCGCGATCGTAACTGGCGATCGCTTCTTCGTAATGCTGCAATTGACCCAACAAAGCCGCTATACTGTGCCAACAACCGTATTTTCTAGATTCGCTCAAACTTGCTCGCTCGTAACAGGCGATCGCCTCTTCGTACCTCTGCAATTTTCCCAGCAAATACGCTTTATTATACCACAATTCGTAGTTATCCGGTTTAATCGATATTGCTTGGTCATAACAGGCTAGTGCCTCTTCCGGGCGCTGCAATCTTATTAACACGTTTCCGCGCCAATACCACGCCTCATCCAAATTCTTATTCGCTAAAATAGCTTTTTCCAAGCAGCCTAATGCCTCATCATAACTGCCTTGAAAATAAAGCCCTTCGGCTTGCTTGATATAATCGTCAGCAATCAACTTTTCGTTGCTAGCAGGTGCGGTTTGCGAATTTTGGGAATTGTTTAAGGCCGATTGAGGTGCGACTTTGAGAGCTTCTTTGGCAACAACGGCAGGAACTTGGGAAATTTCTTGAACAATTTGAGATTTTTTCTCGTCAACTTCTGTCCGCAAAACTTGCAGGTGCATGATAAATTGAGATTTGAGAGTCTCAATTTGCTCGACGGAAGATTTGGAAAGTTCAGTTTCTCTAGTTAAAAAATCAATAGATTGTTTAGCTGCACCCATTTGCGCTTCTAATTCCTTCCTCAACTTTTGAGTCACTTGGCTAGAATTTATGAGTTCAGATTCCAATACACCAATGCCTTGCAATCGTTTATTGGCATCAGCCACCAAGTGTTTGATGATCAGCCGTCGCATCATCCAAAAAAAGGCAATTGTCACTGGTGGAAATACAGTCCCAAGAATTAGTAAAATATTGAGCAAAGTTAGGGTACTATTAAAACCGTACCCAGATTCAGAACTGCCACTAGACGGGGATATAAAAGCGAAAACATCGCGAACTTGAGGATTGCTTTCAACCCCAGTTTCGATTAATTTAGACAGCCAGGTTTCTTGTAAAGATTTTGTTAGTTCATCGCCGGATCGAGCAGGAGTATTCGCCTTGGTTTTTGCAGTAGCAGATAAATCGGGTTGAGCGGCTGCTACCAGCAAAGCTGTCGGCGATTTTACAGCAATTCGTGGGGAAAATTGTTCGTGAGCGATCGTCTCAGGCTCGCTAATTGACTCAGCCGGACGGGATGCGGTACTATTTGGGGAAAATTTTTCGTGGGCGATCGTCTCAGGCTCGCTAATTGACTCAGCCCGACGGGATACGGTACTATTTGGGGAAAATTTTTCGTAGGCGATCGTCTCAGGCTCGCTAATTGACTCAGCCCGACGCGATTCAGTATTATTTACGGCATCAACAAAGTTGCTAGCCTGCGGTGTCTCAGGAGAAACAGGATGTGCAGCAGGATTGGCGCTAGTATTAGCAGTTAAATTGTGGGATGCGAGGGCAGCCAGAGTCAAGAGAGCTACATTTGAGACGCGCATAAACGTCAAGTCATTTAGGAGAAATTGGTGCTTGGTTGTCAGCGATCGGACGATCGACCTCATAGTCTCAGCAGTAAAAATAGCTGACATGAGGAATGCTGACTTACTATCTCCAAAATACGCGGGGAGTCTGACTTTTCAGGAAAACTGCCAGTAATTCTGGCTGTGTAACTTTGGTGAAAGAATATATTCTCGCGCCTCATGCGGTTGGATAACTCTCGGAATCTATCATTAGGCTGGTAGGGGTGGCTTCACCAATCTGCACAATTAGCCAACTATCCCGGTGAACCCGCCCCAGCCGACCCGATTTTTAACTCTAAACCCCAGCTAAAACCGCTTCCGGCTGCTGATGTTCAACCGCCACTTCTTCTAAATCAGCGCCGAAAATTTCACAGCTATTATTCGGACTTTCAATCAGCTTAATCTTGTGCAACTCTGCGCCCAATTCCCGAACGGGCGATCGCAACAATTGCCCGATCCGAACTGCAATATTCTCCGCAGTCGGCACAACCTTCTCAAAAGAGGAAATCTCCTTATTTAAAAAAGTGCGATCGAAGGTATTTTTCTCTGAATAAGCGCGTTTTGTAGGGGCAATCCCGCCGTGGTTGCCCCGATCGATCCAGATGATTGTTGCGTCAGTCGTATTGCTCTAATTATCTGCGATCCACCCGCTATCGATCGTCGTTGAGATCCTCAGCAACCTTATCAAGTCTGTCATTGGCATCTTTGGACAGCTTGAGACAATAAGCAGTCGATGCCAGACCTCCAGTTGCCGTGATAGTGCCCTCTGAGGCTTTGCCCAGAAGTACAAGCCCAACTCCCGCAAAACCGATGAGGGCACAGGCTGCGGTCGTAACAAAGGCCAAGTTAAAACTATGGTGGGCTTGGCGCAATCGTTCTTTGGCAATAATCGTTTCTATTGTGGAGTCAGAGTGGGTGATTGGCTGGTTATTCATGGGTTTCGTTGAGCCTAAACTTTATACTTCTAGTGTGAAGCAAAATGCTTGAAACCCTGACTACACAATGATTTACTTGTCCCTATCTTGTGATTGCTCTATGATTGTCCTATGCTCTAGTTTCGCTTTTGTCAGCGATCGTCTCAAAAGACTCTCCACATTATGACTGACCTAAGCATCAGAAAAAAGAAGAAGATACCTATCACCGCATCTTCAGAAGGTGTAAAGATAGCAGAAAACGCTCTGAAAAGGCTAGGATTTGATTCAAAAATTAACTTTGCCAAATCTCAGCTTTTAGCACGCAGTACAGTTACCAAGTTTTTTCAGTGCCAGCCCATTCAGCCTGATTCCTTTAAAAAGATATGTCAAGAACTGAAATTAGATTGGACTAAAATAGCGGAACTCTCAGAAGAAAAACCATCTCAAACACCAGGAATAACTGATTGCATAAACCCTGATATTAATGAAGGAGTGGAGAAAATGCTAACACCAACATTTTACCGTCAAGTGACTGTAATAGATAAAAAAACTAATACAATTAAAGCTGAAATTAAATTAATAGGTGATATAAATTCCTTTGGAGATTCAAGTAGGGTTGAATTTATTTTACGAGAATTTGCAGGAGACACTATAAAAATCATTGATATTAAAGAGGGCAGCATCCGATTAACTGTAGAGGGCTCTCAAGAGGATATCGATCGGCTTGTATCTCTCATAAAATCAGGAGAATTAAAGGAAGTAAGCGGTTTTCCTGTTGAAGATGTTCAAATTTTGAGTGAAAGCTCAGAGGAGGACGAAAGTAACGAACTCAATAATAAGTGGTGTTTAGTACCAGAGATTGTTACTCAGGGAATTAGACATCGAGACTTGAGTGAGGTTGACTTAAGTGATGCCGACCTGAGGGAGGTTGACTTAAGTGGTGCCGACCTGAGCGGTGCCGACCTGAGCGGTGCCGACCTGAGTGATGCCGACCTGAGTGATGCCGACCTGAGTGATGCCGACCTGAGCGGTGCCGACCTGAGCGGTGCCGACCTGAGTAATACCTACCTGAGTGATGCCGACCTGAGTGGTGCCAACCTGAGTGGTGCCGACCTGAGTCATGCCCACCTGAGTGGTGCCAACCTGAGTGGTGCCAACCTGAGTGGTGCCGACCTCAGGTGGGCCTACCTGATGAGTACCAACCTGAGTGGTGCCGACCTCAGAATTGCCCACCTCAGAAGTGCCAACCTGAGTGGTGCCGACCTCAGAAGTGCCGACCTGAGTGATGCCGACTTCAGAAGTGCCAACCTCAGAAGTGCCAACCTCAGAAGTGCCGACCTCAGAAGTGCCGACCTCAGAAGTGCCGACCTCAGAGGTGCCGACCTCAGAGGTGCCGACCTGAGTAAGACTAAGGTTGAGGAAGCCCGATTCAGCTCGAAGTTAGGCGTTTCTGAATCGATGAAGCAAGACCTGATTAAAAAAGGCGCAATCTTTGAGGATTCTCCAGGCGATCGCTCTGAAGTTCTCACAAAAGTATAATGCTCTGGAAGAAGCTAAAAATGAGCCAACTTCTCAAGGAAAATATGATTAATTGTAGTTTTATTTCAGAGGACTTTAGCTATGAGACAGGGGTTGAACACCCCTGTCGGACTGTCGGACTGCCGGACTCTCGGATCTACAGAGAAGACTGGTGAATCTACCAGCAGATATTCAGCTCTAAACCCCAGCTAAAACCGCTCCCGGCTGCTTATGTTCAACCGCCACTTCCTCTAAATCAGCGCCGAAAATTTCACAGCTATTATTCGGACTTTCAATCAGCTTAATCTTGTGCAACTCTGCGCCCAATTCCCGAACGGGCGATCGCAACAATTGCCCGATCCGAACTGCAATATTCTCCGCAGTCGGCACAACCTTCTCAAAATAAGCAATATCCTTATTTAAAAAAGTGTGATCGAAAGGTTCAACAACATAATCGTCAACGGCTTTTTGCAAAGCTCCCAAATCAGCAATCATGCCAGTCCGCGCATCAATTTCCCCTTTAACAGTCACCTCTAAATGATAGTTGTGGCCGTGACCGTTAGGCCGAGCACATTTGCCGTAAATTTCCGAGTTTTCTTCAAAACTCAAATCGGGACGAGCCAAGCGATGGGCCGCACTAAAATGAGTGGACAAAGTTAGATAAGCTTCCATTCCGTTTCCTAAATATTCAGCCCAAAGTTCGGGATGTTCAAACAATTGAATTTTGCTCACAGGCAAATGAGGGGCTAGCCGCAGCCAAATTTGCCGTGCTATGTTTTCAGTAGTTGGCAGAGTCTGCTCAAATTCGGGCCACGCTTCGTTGAGAAAGGAAAAATCGAGATCCTTGGTTACTTCCCGCTTGATGACGTGCTTGACATCAGACAGGTTGAGCACCATGCCGTACTCGTCGAGTTCGCCTATCATGGAAACGTAAAGGACGTAATTGTGTCCGTGTCCCGGTGCGCGGGCAGTTGGGCCAAACCGCTCAAAGTTCTCGGCTTCGCTTAACTCCGGCAGCCAGTACCGGTGACTCGCCGAAAACTGTGCCCGACGATTGATGATGCACTGCATAAAAGTCAAGTAGGGTAAGCTTGTTAAGTTCTGTAAAGGACTCGCTTCTTAAGGATAAACTAATTTTTGCTGGAATTTTTCGATTATTTGAGGGTGCTGTAAATGAATTTCTACCAATTTTCCAAATATTGGCAACACGTCGTCGCTCGATCGAGCCGCAGGACCCATTTTAGGCCACGATACAGATATCCGGCAGAAAATACCGCTACAAAATAGTTTTTCGCCATCTGTTACTAACCCATCAGTTACCAGCCTTTGAGAAAGTACGCGCGTGCGGATTTATCCCGAAGGGAATCCACCTTTTTTGCCACACAAGACACTCCACAGTTCGAGTTTTTCGCCTAAGCTCTGCAATAGTTAGCAGTAGGCGGTTCAGTTGCGCTCAAAACTCATCACCCATGATCAATCACCAATTACCCATTACCAAATATTAATGAATTGGATTACTACACGAGCCGAACATCTTTGGGAAAATTTGTCAGGTGCGATGACAACCCCGCTATTTTATGTCGGGGAAACTCATCTGTCCATCAGTGCGATCGTCAAACTGATAATCTTAGCTATATTTGCCTTGATTATAGCTAAGATTATCAGTGAAGGAATCAAGCGCAGCCTGCTAGTTCGGATGGGATTAGATCGTGGCAGTAGAGAAGCAATTTCCACCATCATTAGCTATATCTTAGCCACTCTTGGCTGTATATTCGTCATACAAGGTGCCGGAATCAACCTCACTTCTCTCGCCGTCTTAGCAGGGGTTGTCGGCATTGGCTTCGGCTTCGGATTACAAAATCTCGCCAGCAATTTTATCAGCGGTCTCACCCTGTTATTCGAGCACCAAATTCGAGTCGGAGACTTTATTGAAATAGACAATTTATTAGGAACAGTAGAAACAATTTCTATTCGCTCGACTATTATTAAAACCATTGACGGAATGTTTGTAATTATACCAAATATTAAGTTTGTAGAAACTAACATTATTAACTGGAGTTACAGAGACCCCAGATGCCGCCTCCACCTCCCCATCGGCGTTGCTTACGGATCAGACCCAGTAATAGTTACGGAAGCGCTGTTAATTGCGGCGCGGATGGAATCGAATGTCTTGTCCCATCCTTCTCCTAAAGTATGGTTTCGCGGTTTTGGAGATAACGCTTTAAATTTTGAACTTTTAGTTTGGATTGACCAGCCGCAGGAAAGCGATGCTATTAAAAGTGCGGTAAATTTTTTAATAGATTACGAATTGCGCCACCGCCATATCGAAATTCCCTTTCCCCAGCGAGATTTGTGGCTGCGAAACCCGCACGAGATAACTAAACTTTTTCACGAGCACAAAGATGATAATTCCAACGGCAAAGTTTTTCCGCAGAATGCCAAACATTCAGCCGACATCAAATCTAATCCCCCCGTTTCTGAACATAAAAATTCAGCGCCTAAATCGCCTAATAATTGGACGCTGCGAGATTTGTTGCGACGAGTAACTTATTTTGAACAGTGTACGGATTTAGAACTGCGACAGTTAATTGAATACGGCTACCGACAACTGTTTCCAGCGGGACAGGTTGTATGTAAAGAAGATGACCCTGGCGATTCTTTTTATATTATTCTTTCAGGTACTGTAGAAGTTCTTTCTCAAAAAGCTGGTCAGTATATTGCTACGCTTCACGAGGGCGAGTTTTTTGGGGAAATATCTTTGCTATTGGGAACTCCGAGAACCGCAACTGTTAAAACTAGCGAAGATGCAATTTTGTTTGTAGTGGAACGTCACGATTTGCAAAAACTTTTAAGAGAACAACCCAATTTAGCAGATCAGATTGCTCAAAAATTGTCGGAACGCCAGCAAGCTTTGAGAGATTTGGGATTGTTAGATGACGACTCTCTGGAACAAACTCCTTTTATTAAAATTCGCAAGCGAATTCAAGTTCTTTTTGGAATTTGAAAGAAGGAAGAGGGAAGAGGGAAGAAGGAAGAGGGGAGAGGGAAGAGAGAACAATCTGCTTTTTTAAATTTTAATTTTTAATTCATCCTGCGCTTCCCGCCGCAGTCTAGCGGCAATTCTAAATAGTTCTTGACCGGTGTGCAAATGGCGATCGTCATAATTGAGGGTAAATAAATACAATTCTTCTATGCCGTCTCCGACTTGATTGATACAGTAGTAAAGATGGGCTGCAACTCCGGCTACATTAGATGGATTGGGCATTGATGTCAGAAAGTTATGAGCTTTTTTGAGAAAGTCGCGGCTGGTTTCGATATAAAGTTGAAACTTTTCTATCAGTTCGTCATCAAACGGATCTGCTGACAATTCGTCTATTTCTTTTTTAAGCGGCTTCAAGATGCTGTTGAGCATTTTATTGACTGGTTTGTATACTTTAATCAGCCACTGTTCCATTTGTTCATCGGCTTCCCTGGCTGTTTGTTTTTGCTGGCGGGTGACGTTTGGTGCGACTGGTGGTTGCTGTTTGGTTTGCTCGTCCATTAGGCGATCGTAAGATTGTCTGCGCTGGGCGTCTCCTAATATTTCATAGGCTGCATTGAGGCGGACAATCTCTTCGTGACCCGCTGTGTCGCTGCGGCTGTCTGGATGAAATAATTTGACTAAACGGCGGTATGCTTGTTTAATCTCGGCTTGTGTGGCGGTTGGGCTAATCTTTAGGGTTTTGTAGTGATTGGTAACGGAAGACACGCTCTTATTTCCTTGAAATCTGGATAATCTGTGAAAAAGTGCTTGACAAAAATATCATTTTTTGCTAATTTTTTAAGTATTTATATGATATAAATGTCAAAAATTGTAAGTAAAAAACCTCAGTTTTCAACTTATCATAAATCTATTTTAGAAAAACATTGAGGCTTTTGAAGGGGCAAACCGATCGACATTGGGGACTTCTATAGCGGTCCTCCCGGCAACAGTTAGCTCTTTCTCTTCTTTTCCTTCGTGACAAGAGCGCTTACTGGTGGCTTCGCTAACGTGCCGAAAGCAGTTCAAAAAAAGCGCCTTCAGAAATTCGGTCTCGCCCGCGATCGAGGAAGCTATAATCTCTCGCCATTCTTTAATCTAAAAAGCCAAGCAGGGCGTACACTGTACGCCCTGCTCTCTGTTTCTGCGACTTGGCGGGAGGCTGACCTAGTTGAGGGCCATCGCCAAATTCAGTTCTGGATCTTGGAACAAGGGAGTGCTCAGATAGCGTTCGCCGAAGCTAGGCTGAATCATCACAATCAATTTTCCGGCATTTTCGGGACGCTTGCCGACTTTCACCGCCGCACATAGTGCCGCACCGCTGGAAATACCGGACAAAAGTCCTTCTTCTCTGGCCAAGCGGCGGCTGTAGGCGATCGACTCGTCATCCGTAACAACTATAATTTCGTCGATTGATTTCACATTCAGCACCGGCGGCACAAAACCAGCACCGATACCTTGAATTTTGTGAGGCCCTGGCTTTCCGCCCGAGAGTACCTGACTGTTGGCCGGCTCAACGGCGATCGCCTTAAACTCGGGTTTCCGCGACTTAATCACCTCTGCGACACCCGTAATCGTACCGCCCGTGCCGACTCCCGAAATCAGGAAATCCACCTCACCGTCGGTATCTTCCCAAATTTCCTCAGCCGTTGTCGAACGGTGAACCTGGGGGTTCGCTGGATTCCGAAACTGCTGCAACATATACGCATTGGGAGTTTTGTCCACAATCTCTTGAGCGCGGCGGATGCAGCCGCTCATGCCCTCAATTCCGGGAGTCAGTTCTAGTTGCGCTCCGTAAGCTCGCAGCATCGATCGGCGTTCCGTGCTCATCGTATCCGGCATCGTCAAAATCAACTGGTAGCCCTTAGCCGCGGCCACCATCGCCAGAGCAATTCCGGTATTGCCAGAAGTCGGTTCCACTAAAACCGTTTTGCCTGGACTAATCAGCCCTTCGGCCTCGGCTTGATTGACCATACTGACACCGATGCGGTCTTTCACCGATGCTGCCGGATTCATGCCTTCAAGTTTTACCACAATCCGAGCCACGCAGCCTTCAGCTTGGGGAATGCGGTTGAGTTGAACCAGAGGCGTCCGCCCTACCAATTCTGTAATGTCGCCAGCAATACGCATAATCTTTGTCAGTTTGTAATTAAGTAAATGTTAATTCCTAGTTGGCAATATTAACTAGATGTAATACATGATATCGAGCTGCCGTCTGCCATTGCGTTTTTCGCACAGATCCTGTAGCGTGTATTTTTGCAACACTGAGTTGGCAATCGATCGGGCTTCTTGCCAAACTTCCCAAATCACAGCACTTTCTACAGTTTGAGCAGGCGAGTCTTTTTCAGCTCGATCGAACTCTGAGCCTTCGAGGCAGTTGATAATTTCTAGGAGTGTAATTTTCCAGGGTTCCCTCGCCAATATATAACCTCCCTTAGCTCCTCGCTGGCTGCGAATCAACCCGCAGCGTCTCATTGTAGCTAGCAACTGTTCTAAATATCGATCGGGAATATTTTGCTGAGCCGCTATCTGTCGAATTTGCAGAGGCTCGCCTTCTTCGTAGCAATCGGCAAGCTCCAGCAAAGCTAAGATTGCGTATTCGCTTTTACAGGAGAGTTCTACCATAATTGCTTCCCATACCAAAATTATCAACTCCGAAGTCAGATGTTAAAATTCTCCTCAATGTTGAGTTCCCAATTCTAACTCCTCGCTTTACCTTTTATTATACCCCGGTTTTCCACTGAACTTAATCGACTTTCATCACTTCATCACTTCATCATTAGGACGATCGGCACTCTCGCTGGTTGGAAACCCAGTTGCTAGTTTCGACTCTCTCCGCCTCCACGACGGCCTTACCTCAAGAAACTGGGTTTCTGCGTCTATGACTAATAATTTTTAATTTTTAATAGATGCTGGGCGCCCCATTCGTCCCGCCCACAAAAAAGCCCTGCCGCCGGCAGGGCTAAACATGGCATCTAGAGTTGCCAGCAGAGAGGGTATGACCCGCCCTGCCTCATCTAACCCGCTCTTAGAAGGTGAAAGTAGTTCTCAGAGTACCAATGATGATGTCATCATTACGGTCATCTTGATTAGGATTTGTCACCCAAATCACGCCCGGAGTAACAGAAATGTTGTCCGAGAGCTGAAACTTGTAGAACCCTTCAACGTGATACGAATTATCGTTGCGGAAGCTCCGCAAACTTCTCGGAGCTTCAAGTTTATCCAAGTAAGGCTCACGACCTACCACGAACCCTAGCAAGTTGCCTTCTTTCCCTAAATCGGGCAAAGCCAAGGTGACAGCGTAGTTCCAGATTCTCGCATCGCCGATGCCGAGAATGCGGGCATTGGTTAAACCAGCCCAGCCACCAAGGATAAACCTCCGGTTTAGCCGCAACGAAGCCTCAGCACCGTAGGAGTCGCTGACAACTTTGCGAGCGCGGAAGCCGTCAAAGCCTTCGCTCAAACCGTTGAGAGAATTAGCCACGCCGGTACCTGTGAAACCGCCGAGACTACCTGGTCCATTCGATAAACCATTGTCAAACCCAAAGTTACCTCTGCTAAAGTAACCGTGGTTGTAGTTGAAAGCAACTTGCAAGTTACGTCCGGGGGTAAAAGTCAACTGACCCATCGCCGCGTAGTCGCCGTTCGTCAAGCCTGCACCTTTAGCCGGACTGGCTGCATTTGACGCCAAATAACCGAAGGACAGAGAAGTCGGGCCGAACACGCCGCCCAGCAAGCCCCTGCCACCGAAGGCATAGTCAAAGCCGATACCTGAGCCACCGCCCAAGCGATAAATCGGGTTCCGCTGTCCAAAGGTGCTCAGTGCTCCGTTGCCGCCGTCAAAGTCTTCAAAGTAAGGGTTGACAGTCGGCAGAATGTCGTCCCAGATGACAGCGTTGGCTGCAAGGGTAACGTTCAGTCGCTGACCGACGGGGAACTTGTACAGCAAGGTGTCGAGGGAAACAACGTTGTCGGTTCTGCCGACTACGTTCCAAGTTTGAGTGCCTTCGCTGGTAGCACCAAGGTTGAAGTTGCGACCGTTGCCGACTTGAAGCCGTGTCAGCAGTAAGTCTCTGCCGGTAAAGCTCGTATTTAAATTCAGGCGCACCCGTTGTTGGAAGACAGCTTCGTTGTTGTCGCTGCCTACTCTTTTTTGGTCTCTGCCAAACAAGCCAACGTTGCCACCAAAGTCATCGCTGAGAGCGAAAATTGCTTCCCCAGTCAGCTTAGTAGTGGTCGAGAATTGGTTGGCTTCGAGTTCGGATGTCCGAGCTTCCAGAGCATCTACGCGACCGCGCAGGGTTGCCAGTTCCGCTGCAAATTCTTCTTGGAGCCGTTGGAGGGCTGCCAAGTCATCTCTGGTAGCGAAGTTGCCAGTGCCGCCTCTAATTAGCTCGCTCACCTTGTCTAAGCAAGCATTTAAACCGGCTGCGAATTCGTAGCGAGTCATTGCGCGGTTGCCGCGGAAGGTGCCGTCGGGATAACCGGCAATACAGCCGTAGCGCTCGACTAGGGATTGCAGTGCTTGGAATGCCCAGTCTGTGGGCCGCACGTCGGAAAGTTGAGATACTGAGGTAACTTGACCTTCAGTTTCGCTGCCTGCAGCACCTTCGGTGCTGTACTGGTTGAGCTGTTCTAATGTGGTGGCTGGGTTTTGCTGTTGTGGCGCTGCAGTTTGGGCTACAGATTCAGCCGGTTTTGGCAAACTTTGTTCTGCCGACTCTGCCACTGCCGGGGCTGGAGTTTCTAATTGAACGGCACCGATTTGCTCTGGGAGAGCGGTAGCTGCCGGGGCTGGAGTTTCTAGTTGGGCTGCCGGGGCAGAATTTTCTACTGGTTGAGCGACTGTTGGCCGGGCGGCAGCTAAAGATTCACTTGTAGGTTGTGATGCCGCTTGGGGATTTGCGTCGGGGGGGGCTATGTTGGCTCCGACGATCGCACTTTCAGTTGCAGCCGTGGCCGAATCGGCAATCGCTGCGTGGGTTTCGCTGCCAGCGCCTTGGGAAATTTCTTCTACTGGCTCGGAGGCTGCTGTTGTTTCGGAAATAGCAGCTAAAGCATTTAGTTTCGCTTCGGAGGTTTCAGCGGTTTCAGCTTTTGCGACAGCGGGATTGAGCGCATCAGCAGCCTGCTGAGCGTCTGCTGCCATCGCGCTCGAAGAAACTACTAGGGTAGCTCCTAAGACTGCTGGGCTGATTAGTAAGTAACTCCACAAAAATTTCGACATATTCACTCTCATCCTCACACCGATTACAGAGAAACTTTTCTAGTCTTCTATGTGGTCAGTCGTTGCTCCACTAGCATACTCTAAAAAGAAACCTAAAATTCACTTTTTCTTTTGATTCTTTCGGGCTGACCGAGTATATAGATGTGACTGACGCCTGCAGAGAGCCTGTTTTTTAACCTGTACTCAACTGCGTCCAAATCCGACCCCGCTTGGGTTGTGGATTGATTTGACGGGTGACACTTGATAGCGCCCGATCGCCTATTTACTTTTTAGCACAGCACGCTCGACTCGTCTAGGCTGATTCGACTTTAACCTCCAAGCTGTGTCCGAGAACACTAAATACTTGGCGATGATCGAACAATTCTAACAAATCAGCGTTGATTTTGTTGTGAGCTGCTTCTTGCCACAAAATTTTCATCGCTGCCTCTGTTCGCAGAGCTCGCTTGTAGGGGCGATCGCCTGCTGTCAGCGCGTCGTAAATATCGGCGATCGTCATCAATTGCGCTTGAATTGGAATTTCTGACTTGTTTAAACCTCGCGGATAGCCTGTGCCGTCCAGTTTTTCGTGATGTCCGTAGGCAATATTTGGAACATTTTTTAAATCCTTTGTCCAAGGAATTTGCTTGAGAAACTCGTAAGTGTGAGTTACATGAAATTCTATTGCAGATCGTTCTTCCGGCGTCAGGTTGCCCCTCGATACCATCAATTGCACGATCTCGTCTGGGTTCAGCAGGGGTTTCTTTGCCCCATCTATATCTCTGTAAGTTTGTCGAGAAATCTCTCGCAGTTGAGCTAGGGGTTCTGCTGCCAAAATGTGAGGCTCGTTTGCCTCTAGCAGCACTTCCCAGTATTCGGCTAATCTGGTTTTCGCCTCTGCTAGCTTAGTGTCTAGCTGTTCAATTTCCTGGCATTGAGCGCACTCTAGTTCCTGGATCGGGTGTTTTCGGTAGGCTGAATGCTCCAGCAAGTATTTATATTTAGACTGGACGCATTCCATTTCCATCGTCCGCTGAGCTAAGCCAAAGCGGTGGCGAATAATTTCTAGCTGTGCGGGGTAGAGCTTTTTCTGTTTCGTCAAAACTGCTTCGGAGACTCCGATTTTGCCAAAATCGTGCAGCAGGGCTGCGTAGCGAAGTTCTTGAATTTGGCGGTTGTTAAAGTAAATAGAGCGCAGTTCTCCGCTGCTGACGGTGTTTACTTCTTCGGAAAGGCGTACTGTGAGGGCTGCTACTCGTTCTGAATGGCCGTAGGTACAGGGGTCTCTGGCTTCTATGACTTGCACCGAGGCTTTCACGAAGCCCTCGAACAAATGTTCTATGCTGTCTTGGAGTTGATTGCGCTCGATCGAGATGGCTGCTTGAGAAGCGAGCGATCGAACTATCCTTTCTTCCCACTCCGAATACTGCTGCGTTGATTCCCAGGCATTATCTGCTGTCAGCACCGTATCTGCCTTTGTTTTGCGGTTGATCAATTGCAGTACACCTATTGTCTCCCCCTGTCGGTTTTGCATGGGCAGTACCATTACCGAGCAAGTCCGGTAATTAATATCCCTGTCAAAACTGGTATCTAGCCGGTAGGGTACGCCCGATGGTAAGTCGTACGCATCAGACAGGTTCAAACTTTGACCTGTAATTGCCACGTATCCTGCCAAACTTTTGTCTGTCAGCGGCAGAGCAAACTCTTTAAACGACAGGCTCGGTTTAGAAGCGTTTTGGGCTACCTTGAACAGCAGCTTAGATGTTTCGTCGCTGTGATCTACTAAGTAAACGCTGCCAGCATCGCTGTAGGTAATTTCCCTACTTTTGGATAAAATTAAGTTTAACAACTCGCCCAAATCTTGGGCGCTCGACAAAGCTGCGCCAATATCTAAAAGCTTTTCTATCAGATCGGTTTTTTCTGCAGCAGACTCGTTCTTGAACTCTGGCTTTTCAAATACGATCATGTTCGGATGATGGGGAATAGCCTTTTATACATTGAACGTTTGGCTTCTCGACTTTTTCACACCTGATTTTAACCCCAAGTCGATTTTTTATTTGCGAGCTTTCCCTGATCGGCGGCTGTCGCTAGATGCAGTGGCTCTTGTTGGGCCAACTGGCACTCTTTTAATCTAGCGTAGAAATCTCTTGGGCTAGGGCAAAGTCTTGGTCAGTTAAGCCTCCGGCATCGTTGGTTGTCAAGTTAACTGTAACTTTGTTGTAGGAGATTTTTAGGTCTGGGTGATGTGCTGCGGCTTCTGAGGGGCCGACCAACTTATTCACAAAGGCGATCGCTAAGGGTAAAATCTTTGAATAAACGGGTACAGCGCAGTTGTTTGCCTTCAACCGTCCAGCCTGACCATTGACTGGCGCGCTCTTGAATTTCAGTATTTTTAAGTAGGTCAGCCATAATTTTTTTTTGATTAGCAATGGCAGATTAACTGCCCACCTGTAGAAACCCTTACCAAAAACTATCCGCTCTCACCAATAGCGTTTATTCTCAAGTTTTAATACTCAAGATTTAACACTATTTGAGGTGAGAGCGGTCTAGCGGGTCTTCAGATTAGAACCTGACTGCCGGGAGAATCCCTAGCTCAGCCTGGTTCCCCGTGGAAGTCGTTTCCCGTTGGAGACGACGGCTGACTGCTAGTGAGCGGCCCCGGCGCACAGCCGGTAGTTTCCAATCTGATGACCCATGCGTTTACTACTTTCTATCATGGGCATCACCTCCAGGTTTAGCTAAATGGCTTAATATTGGAACGCACATCACCTAAATACAAGATTTAAGGTGATGATTTGTGCGCTAGCAATTGCTAGCGTTACCAGAAGAACCTGCGTTCTGAGTATCGTTCTAGTATTCACAATTATTAGAATAACACAAGGAATTAGAAGTGGGGGGATGCAAATTGAGATTTTTGCAAAATAGGGTGAAATTACTGCTGCTGCAAGGTCTTTGATCGATCTTTACAGCAATCGGGCGATCGCAGTTTCAGCCATATCCGGGCGGGCTGTGTGGTTATCAGGCGCAAGGCAACTCTGGCGGCGGGGAAAGGCAGCTCGATTTCTTGCCTAATAGCAGAGTTAACCAGATATAAAGACACAAGTTGTTCTAGCCACAGGCAGAGTTTGTTTCTGTACGAAATCAACTTTTTTAGGGCGCTAATTCGATCGAATCCTAGAAACAAAAAGCTCCTGCCTGGTGGCGGGAGCTTTTTAAGCATTAAGGGTAAAGCCTAAACTGCTTTATCTTACCCTTTTAAAATGCTGGAGATTTTGATATTTCGTGCTGATTACAGAGCGTTACCGCGAGGCAGAACTTCTTCAGGGAAGATGTAGTTTTCGTGAGGTTGGTCTGTCGGAGCCATCCAAGCACGAATGCCTTCGTTAAGCAGAATGTTCTTAGTGTAGAACGTTTCAAACTCAGGATCTTCAGCAGCGCGTAATTCTTGTGATACGAAGTCATAGGCGCGCAGGTTTAATGCTAAACCGACGATGCCAATGGAGCTCATCCACAAGCCTGTGACAGGTACGAACAACATGAAGAAGTGCAACCAGCGCTTGTTGGAGAAGGCAATTCCGAAGATTTGCGACCAAAAACGGTTGGCTGTCACCATCGAGTAGGTTTCTTCTGACTGAGTTGGGTTGAAGGCGCGGAAGGTGTTTGAGCCTTCGCCGTCTTCAAACAAGGTGTTTTCTACGGTTGCACCGTGGATGGCGCACAACAGCGCACCGCCCAAGATGCCTGCAACGCCCATCATGTGGAAGGGGTTGAGCGTCCAGTTGTGGAAGCCTTGCAGGAATAACAAAAAGCGGAAAATTGCTGCGACGCCGAAACTGGGGGCGAAGAACCAGCCTGATTGACCCAAGGGGTAAAGCAGGAACACCGACACAAACACGGCGATGGGGCCGGTGAATGCTAGGGCGTTGTAGGGACGGATGCCGACTAAACGGGCGATTTCAATCTGACGCAGGCAAAAGCCGATCAGTGCGAATGCACCGTGGAGGGCTACGAATGTCCACAGCCCACCGAGTTGGAACCAGCGGGTGAAGTCCCACTGTGCTTCGGGGCCCCACAGGAACAACAGGGAGTGTCCGAGGCTGTTGGCTGGGGTGGAGACGGCTACCGTGAGGAAGTTGGCTCCTTCGAGGTAGGAGCTTGCCAAACCGTGGGTGTACCAGGATGTGACGAAGGTGGTGCCTGTTAACCAGCCACCGATGGCTAGGTAGGCGCAGGGGAATAGCAGGATGCCAGACCAGCCTACGAAGACGAAGCGATCGCGTTTGAGCCAGTCGTCGAGGACATCAAAGATGCCTCTTTCGGTCTGGGCGCGTCCGACTGCGATTGTCATTTACGCAAATCTCCAAATGGATATAATTACAACGGATCTGCCTCTAGTCCTTAGTATCCAACCGTTGCCTCTGCTTAGCAGAAAACAAGTTGGATTATGAACAGAGTTTACTTTTCTTTACCGTATTGACGATTATAGAGGTAATTCTTTACAAGAGCAAGTTTTTCTTAAAAAACTTCCGACTTTTGACTTTTGACTTTTGCGAAGTCCCTGAAGCCCTCGAAGTCCCCGAAGTCTTTGCCCTGCATTTGGGAACTTCTAATATATAGGAGTCTCTGCGCTTTGGGTCAGAAGCCCGGTGGCTTGGTAGATATATCGCCCTCAACCTCTGATTTTTATAAGAAACTGGGTTTCCGTGGGTAAGTCCTATATATATACTGAGGATAGAGCTCCAAACTTAGGTTTTTAAGACTATATGTTCAGCATTGACATCATTGTGAAAAATACGCCCGTCTCGCTGTCGGTGCAGCGGAAGTTGGAGGAGGACGCTGAGACTGTTTACCAGCAGGTACTGGCGGCGATTCGCAACTCCCAACCGCAAATTTTGGAACTCACCTGCGAGAAAAATCCTGAGAAAAAGGTGGCTGTACTCAGCAGCGAGATTTCTGGGGTGGTGGTTTCTCAGAAATCGGGGGCGTCATCTACAGGCAGATCCCCTGGTTTTGTCTCGATGACAGCAGAATGAGGGCTGGGGGTGTTGGTGCCGATATGAGCCAGTCAGCGGTTGCTGTGCGGGATTTGGGTTTTTGCTGGCCGTCGGGCGATCGAGTGTTGCAAGGTTGCTCTCTGGATGTACCCAAGGGCGAGTTTTGGATGCTTTTGGGCACTAACGGCAGCGGCAAGTCTACGCTGTTGAGGCTAATGGCTGGGCTGCTGCACCCCCAGTCGGGGGAAATTGACCTGAGTGGACGGGTGGGTTTTGTGTTTCAAAACCCCGATCACCAATTGGTGATGCCGACAGTGGGTGCGGATGTGGCTTTTGGTTTGGTGGAGGAAAAGCTTTCTAACGTTCAGGTGCGGGAGAGGGTGGCGGAGGCTTTGGAGGCTGTGAATTTGCTGGATTTGCAGCGGCGGCCGATTTATGCTTTGAGCGGGGGCCAGAAGCAGCGAATTGCTCTTGCTGGGGCGATCGCCCGTCACTGCGAAATTCTCCTGTTGGATGAACCGACGGCTTTGTTAGATCCTGATTCTCAGTTGGATTTGGTGGCGGCGGTGCAGCGGTTGGTAAAAAATCGCGGGATTACGGCTTTGTGGGTGACTCACCGTTTGGATGAGTTGAATTACTGCGATGGGGCTTTTTTGTTGGAAAAGGGCCAAGTTGTCGATCGGGGAGATCCGGCGCGTTTGAAGCAGCGGTTGATGCAAAGTCAAGATGTTTAGCTGTCAAGCAATTTGAGAATTAAGTCATTCTGCGATTGAAATCGCTTCTACAAAAACGAAGTCTGCCTCCGCAGACTAAGAGGATGGCTGCACGCCAAATCAATGTCGCAATCCTCGATCGCGCAACCAAGCATCTGCCCAAATTGTATCTGTTTCAGACAAGGGCGGTATTGGCTCCCGGGAATAATCTATTTCCATGTCGTAACCCGCAATATCGTATACTTGATTAAAAAGCATTTGCAAATCAACAATAGGTTCCGAGTCTTCGGGACGCAAAGGCACGGGGAAAACAGGAATTGAATTTTGAAGATTAAAAGCATACATATCGCCTGAAGGGAGGCGATTTCCCCTACAAACCAAAATCCGATATTGACTGTCAAGATTATTCCCAAACACTGGCATTGGTTCACCGTGTCGCAGCAAATCAATCTCAATCAAATGAGTGCGACTGCCCAGGATTTTTTCGCGTTTTTTCTCATACATTTGCCGACCTTTTCCTGGTCGTTTATTAGTAGGTGAAAGTATTTCTATCGTTGTGACTACTTCTTTGGTTTCCACTCCTCTTATCTCTAAATAACCTTCCTTGATAATTTCAGGCATAGGAAGTGTCACCGTCACCGGTTGTGCTGGAGGTGCCAAAAGAGCCACATTCGCTGCGGGGTTATTTGATGTTTGAGAACGCTGTATAGTCACATCGGGAATACCGACAAGCAATGAATTTTCGCCGCTGGTTTCATACATTCGCAACTCTACGGCAACTCGATATTTAGGACGCAGTTGGGGAGATAAAAATCTGGCAATTTCACTAATCAACCAGTGATGCAATTCAGGCCATAGGTTAGGATGTTCTAAATAGGGATCGACACCGGGAAAGGGAGATGGCATTGATTTGGCTCCTTGACTCAAGTCTATTTATAGTTTAGCAACATTTTTTTGGCGCAACTGGCTTTTTGGAATAGCTTTTAGGGCATAGCTTCGCTTGTGACTAATGAAGGCTGAAAGGTCAATCGAGCTTTTGCAATAATAGGTTCTATCGCACATATTGCACTTATTGCCATATTCCGTCGGGGGTTTAAACCGCTGCCGGAATATGGCAACAAATGCAAGATATCAGTTCGATCGCATTAACTTTCGATCGACAATTGCATCGGAATTGGAACCCTGTTTTCATCTAAGACAGACAGCGCATTTACGAAAACAATTGTATGCGGGACTGCGGGCATTAAGCGGCGCAGTGCTTTGAGGTAAGATTCGGCATCGGGGCGGCGGGCGAAACGGGCGACTGTTAACCGCTGACAGTTGGGGAGGTGGCGAATTATGCACCAAGGTTGAAGTCGATCGCGATATGTCGATTGTTTTGGTATCATAGGAAAATCCTTCCCACTTTTGTGGGTGGTGAATGAAAGGCGATCGCTCTAGATTTCTCAGGTCCGAGGGCGATCGCTATTAATTGTATATTCATTAAATTACGAGTAGTCGTAATTGTCAAGGGCGGAATGGGACGAATTAGACTGCGAGTTCGAGAACTTGCTCAAGAGAAGGGTTGGACTCTCAGGGAAGTCTCCAACAGAACGGGTATTCCATACACTACGATCGCCACCTATGCCAGTTCTCCAGGCATGGCTACCGTTGACTACACAGCTTTGGACAAGATGGCCCGTGCGTTCGATATTGCGATCGAAGATTTAGTTGAGATTTTGGAACAGTAAAGAAAAAATAATGCTCGCGAAGATTCAAAGAGAGTTGATTGTCTAAGGAGATAACAATGTTGTGTTTCTAGTATTTTACTCAAAAAAACCAGGACACAACATTGTTGTGCCCCTACTGTATTTTCGGCAATTGAAAAATCGTATTTTACTCAAAAAATCCAGGACACAACATTGTGGCGATTCCCTACCTCATCTCATATCCAAACAAATTCGGATCGACTTCACCCAAATTCAAATCAGCCAAACCGTACTCAGCCCAACGCCTTTCTACCATCGCCGCCACATCAGGATCGGACTCCAAAACTTCCCCCCATTCGTGATCGGTTTCCGGGGGCATCTTCGTAGTAGCATCAATCCCCATTCTGCCTCCCAAACCAATCTTTTCACTGGCAAAATCTAACGTATCAAAAGGCGTATTCGGCAGAATAAATACATCCCGAACTGGATCGACTTTAGAACTAATTGCCCAAACTACTTGACGCGGGTCGCGAATGTTGATACTTTTATCGACAACAATCACAAACTTAGTGTAAGTAAACTGCGGTAATGCACTCCAAAATGCTAAAGCAGCCCGGCGCGCTTGACCGGGATATGCTTTATCAATCGAGATAATTGCGGCTTTATAACTCAGGGCTTCCATCGGTAAGAAGAAATCGACAATTTCCGATACTTGCTGCCGCAAAATAGGCGTATAAATACGGTTAAGCGCGATCGCCATCATTGCTTCTTCTTTCGGCGGCCGCCCGCTAAATGTGGTCAGATAAATCGGGTCTTTGCGGTGCGTCATGCAGTGGAACCGCACCAACGGCGAATCTTCCACGCCGCCGTAATAACCCATGTGATCCCCGAAGGGCCCGTCGGGCAAAACTTCCCCCGGCGTAATCGTTCCTTCTAACACGATTTCCGAGTCCGCCGGTACTTCCAAATCAACGGTTTTGCACTTCGCCAATTGCACGCCGGAACCGCCATAAAGTCCGGCAAATAACCATTCCGATAAATCTACAGGAATTGGCGTTGCAGCGGCGAGAATAATCAGGGGATCGACTCCCAGGGCGATCGCAACTTCCAACTTTTTACCAGCCTGCGCCGCTTTCCGCAAGTGTCGCGCGCCGCCCCGCACCGATAACCAGTGTACAGTCATCGTGTTTTTTGACTGCAACTGCAACCGATAAACCCCCACATTCGGCGTACCCGTTTCGCAATCTTTGGTAATTACCAAACCCAGGGTGATAATTTTACCCGCATCTCCCGAATAAGGGCGAATCATCGGGATTTTGTTCAAATCCACCCCTTCTCCCTCAAATACCACTTGCTGACAAGCTGGGAAAAAGTCGCGGCCGGGTTTGGCTTTCACTACGTCGAACAACACTTTGCCGAATTCTATCGCTTGGGAAATCTTTTTCGGCGGTTTTGGCTGTTGCAGCATTCCCAGTTTTTTGCCGAGCTCTTCTAGTTCGATCGGCTTTTCCATGTTCATCGCCCAGCAAACGCGCTCTTCCGTACCCAATAGGTTAATCGCGACGGGGAAATCTGCCCCTTTGACGTTTTCAAACAGCAATCCGGGGCCGCCTTTTTGCAGCATTTGGTTGGAAATTTCGGCAATTTCGAGGTCGGAATCGACTAAAGCGCTAATCCGGCGCAGTTGTCCCCGTTCTTCTAGCAGTTTTAGGAATCCCCGCAAGTCTCTTGCCATTGTTGTTAAAGAAATGTTAAGTGTCCCTACTATTATGCGGCGATCGGGGGATGGAGTGAGCGGTGGGGGCGATCGGGCGATCGCTAAATAAATTTCTCTTGTTATCGTTACTCTATGATTTGGTATTTCTCTGATTCATCAAAAACTGACTTTAGCTAATTTTTATTTAAAATGCTCTTAACCAAAATTTAAACAAAGCTTATTCTATATACTCCCTTTCCTTGGGAATTTCAGTCTATCCTATGGAGGATATTTGCAAAGACGGGTATTAAGGAAGAGGAGGAGTATGAATTTTTTCACGGGACGTTGGCGACGTAGTTTTATAGTGACACTAGCAGCAGCAGCATTTTCGCTGACTTTGATTAGTTCTGCTGTAGCTGCGGTAACACTAAATGGTTCGGGAGCCACTTTCCCCAAACCTCTTTACGATCGCTACTTCTCTCAGATGAGAAGTGCAAATCAAATTACTGTAAACTACGAAGGAACTGGCAGCGGTGCTGGTATCAAAGCATTAATTTCAGGCACTGTTGACTTCGCAGGCAGCGACGCGCTGATGACGGCGGCACAAATAGCCGAAGTAAAGCGCGGTGTCATGGCGGTTCCGACTGCTGGCGGCGCTGTTGCAGTTGTCTACAACTTGCCGGGAGTGACCAATCTGAGGCTAAATAACGATGCCATGAAAGGCATCTTTGAAGGGAAGATTACTCGCTGGAACGATGCTAAAATAGCGGGAATTTCTGGACAAGCTAAAAACTTGCCCAATACTCCTATTCGAGTAGCTGTGCGGGCAGAAAGCAGCGGTACTACCTTTATTTTTTCTAATCACTTGCAGGCGATCGGCAGCAGCATCAAAGCAGCCGCTCAGCCGAGTTGGCCCGGAAGCCCTGTCAGCGGTCAAGGAAACCCCGGCATAGCTGCTTTGGTGAAAAATACAGCGGGTGCGATCGGCTACGTTCAAGATACTTATGCTCGGCAAAACAATCTTCAAACAGCGTTTATTCAAAATAAAGCTGGTAGGTTTGTAGATCCTAGCTTGGCTGAAGCAGAGAAAGCTTTAGCGGGGGAAACATTCCCCGCAGATTTCCGCTTAGTAGAAGGCAATCCTAACGACGGTTATCCGATTGTTGGTTTGACTTGGCTATTAATCTACAAAGAGTATCCTGCTGCCAAAGCAGATGCTATTAAAAAGATGGTTAATTGGGTGATGACTACAGGTCAAGGTCTCAACAAACAGTTAGAGTTTACTCAAATTCCTTCAGCTACAGCTCAAAAGGTGATTCAAACAGTTAATCAGAGTGTAGTTGCCAAAGGTTAATTGGGGCGATCGCAGGGAGTTAGGAGTTAAGAGTTAAATATATAGCCTATTCCAGGTTTATTAAGTGTAGGGAAAAAGGCTTTAGCCTTTTTCCCTACGGAGAGCTATCACTCTTGGTTGTACTTGATAAACGTGGAATCTGCTGTAGGACTCAAAACTCATAAATTATCAAGCCAATGTGCCTTACATTTACTGATTTAAGGTGCAGCCCACCCTGCCAGCTAATTATAATTACTGGTTTCTCAAGCAAATATTTCGCTTTTTACGCAATTATTCCGGTATGACCAATCCTTCCAAAAAACGTAAAAAAGTGACTGGAAAATCGCCCGAAATAAACACAGCATTAGACTTGACAGATACTTCTGGTGAAGGTTTATGGATCGAGTCAGGATTTACACTGTTTGTATGGGCTTTTGCCTTCGCGACAGCGGGCACGCTGTTCTGGATAAGCGCGGTAATTTTTAAAGATGCTTGGCCAGCTATTAGCCAATTTGGACTCTCTTTCTTGTGGAATCCCAAGTGGGATATCGGCGAGTTGGAGTTTGGGGCTTTGCCGTTTATTTACGGTACTGTGATTAGTTCTGCGATCGCCGTAATCATCGCACTTCCTTTAGGGCTGTCAGTAGCTATAGTTACTAGCGAGAACTTCTTACCCGCTTGGGTGCGATCGCCCTTGGGATTCATGGTTGAATTAATCTCGGCTATTCCCAGCGTAATAGTTGGCCTTTGGGGAATCTTTGTTTTGATTCCCTTTTTGTTGCCATTGCAGCAGTCATTGTTTGATAATTTCAGTTGGTTTCCCCTGTTCAGCAGCGAACCTTTAGGCCCCGGAATGCTGCCCGCTGGGATACTTTTATCGATTATGATTTTGCCCACAGTAGCCGCCATCAGCCGCGATGTCTTGCTGTCAGTTCCAGTCGATTTGCGAAGTGCTTCGATGTCTCTCGGTGCCACCCGCTGGGAAACAATATTTAAGCTGTTATTACCAGCAGCTAGTTCAGGAATTATCGGCGCTACAATCTTGGCCTTGGGACGCGCTTTAGGAGAAACAATGGCCGTCACAATGGTGATTGGCAACTCGATTCAAATTAACCAATCTCTCCTAGCTCCCAGCTACTCAATTCCTGCTGTTTTGGCCAGTCAATTTCGGGAAGCTCTCGAACCGCTGCACATCGGCGCTTTGATGTATTTAGCCTTGATTCTATTTGTCATCACTCTGTTGGTGAATGCAGTGGCAGTATTGCTGGTTAAGCTAATGAGCGTTAAGGGATCTAAGAATTAATACCCTCGAAAGTAATTGGTAACAAGCTTTTTTATGTATTCTTTCCCACGCTCAGGACGGAGAAAGAGAAAAGTGTAACATCCTGAGAACAAGCTTGAGAAATCCGTCGAATCAATCTAAGGTCTAAAATCTAAAATCGCATGACTCAAGCACAAAAATCAAACAGTATTCTGGATGCAGAAATTTACCAACCCCTGTCACTGAGCAGAAATTTGTTCAGTCGGGGAATGACACTTATTGCCTTCATTTTCACAGCTCTTGCCGTGCTACCTTTGTTCGCGATTTTGTACAAAATCTTGGGGGAAGGACTTACACATTTGAGCTGGGAAGTGCTAGTATCTCTGCCTGCACCCGTCGGAGTTGAAGACCAGCCCAACGGCTTTGCCAATGCGATTATCGGCACTGCTTTAATGGTGGGAATTGCGACATTAATCAGCGTGCCTATCGGTGTAATGACGGGAATATTTTTGTCTGAGTTTGGTAGAGAAAACAAAGCGATTGCTAATAGTATTCGCTTTATTACGGTTATTCTCAGCAGTGTTCCGTCGATCGTAGTTGGCGTCTTTTCCTACGCCCTAATTGTCGTTACCACCAAAGCATTTTCATCCTTAGCCGGTGGTTTTGCCCTCGGCATCATCATGCTTCCAGTGGTTGCTCTGACAACAGAACAAGCATTAAAATTAGTGCCTACTTCTTACCGTCTCGCTTCTGCTGGTTTGGGAGGCGGACGTTTTCAAACTATTTTTCGGATTATTATTCCCTCAGCACTTCCAACTATTACCACAGGTATTTTACTCGCTGCTTCCCGGGCAGCCGGCGAAACCGCCCCGCTGATTGTAACTGCCTTGTCGAGTCAATTTTGGCCTCCTTTAGTTGATAAACTAGGGGAGATAATGCAGTCCCAGATAGGTGCAGAAACTATCTCAACACTAAAAGAAATTCCCGAAACATTGCTGACTCCGACTCCTTCTATGTCGGTATTAATATATAGCTACGCTAGCTCTCCTTACAAGGAGCAGAACGAATTGGCGTGGACTGCTGCCTGTGTCCTTTTGGGCATGGTTTTGATTGCTAGCGTCGCATCCCGTACAGTAACTCGGAAACGCTTGCAAAATCGATAAACCAATAACTCAAGTGCATCTCTAAGTCAAATATTAACAATATAACGAGGCAAATAATGAAACCTAAAGCTAACTTGAAATCCGAAGACTCTACACATCAATTCCTAGACGAGGCTACGCCGGAAATTGACCCCAATGCAATGCCAGCACTGCGGGTTCAGGACTTAAGTTTTTATTACGGAACTCACAAAGTATTAGAAAACTTATCGATGAATATCCCTCACCCGCAAGTTACGGCTATTATTGGCCCTTCAGGTTGCGGGAAATCCACTTTTCTCAAAGCTCTCAACCGGATTGGTGAATTGGAGGGAAAGGTTCAAATTAAAGGAAGAGTAGAGTTTTTTGGACAAGATATTTACAGCCCGAAAGTAAACATTAATAGTTTGCGCCGCCAAATAGGGATGGTGTTTCAAAGACCAAATCCTTTTCCGCTGAGCATCTACGATAATATTGCTTACGGGGTGAGAATTTTTGGTCGCAAAAGCAAAGCAGAATTAGATGAAATTGTGGAATCTGCACTCAAAAGTGCGGCGCTTTGGGATGAGGTGAAAGACGATTTGAATAAATCGGCGCAGGGGATTTCGGGCGGACAGCAGCAGCGACTTTGTATTGCTCGCGCTTTGGCGGTGAAGCCGAAAATTTTGTTAATGGATGAACCTTGTTCTGCTCTCGATCCGATTTCAACGATGAAGATTGAGGAGTTATTTCAGACTCTGCGGCAGCAGTTAACGATTGTGATTGTGACGCACAATATGCAGCAGGCAGCTCGTGTTTCTGATTACACGGCATTTTTTAATACTGATGAAAGTCGCATCGGTCGCCTGGTGGAATTTGGGCCGACAAGTAAGATTTTTACTTCTGCGGGCAATTCGAGTACGAGAGATTACATTCAAGGGCGTTTCGGTTAATACTTACATCTTGAGCCTCTTTCAGAACAGGCAAGATGTTTGTTCCACAACAGACAAATATTTTTGTGAAGCAGGCATCTTGCCTGCTATAGTTATGTCTTCAGAATAGGCAAGATGCCTGTTCCACAACAGATCAACATTTTTGTGAAGCTGGCCTTTTGCCTGCTATATTTATGTCTTCACCACTTCTGAAGCGAGAGTTAGGTGTTTTCGGCGCAACTCTCATGGGCCTGGGATCAATCCTCGGTACCGGAGTATTTGTGAGTATCGGCATTGCTGCGGAAGTTGCTGGGCCGGGGGTGATTTTGGCTGTCGGTATTGCGGCTTTAGTGGCTGTTTGCAATGGCCTTAGCAGCGCTCAATTAGCGGCAAATCATCCTGTTAGCGGCGGTACTTATGAATATGGCTACAAATATCTCAATCCTTGGCTGGGTTTTACAGCAGGCTGGATGTTTTTGTTGGCGAAAACGGCTTCTGCGGCTACTGCTGCTTTAGGTTTTGCGGGGTATTTTTTAAATGCAGTTGGTGTAGCCGATCGCACTTACGTAATCCTAACAGCTTTAGTCGCCCTCGCCACCCTCACTTTAATTGTATTGACGGGAATTAGGCGATCGAATATTGCCAATACTGCCATAGTCTCAGTTACACTTCTATCCTTAGCGGTGTTTGTTGCTATCGGTTTACCAGAGGTAAGGTGGGAAATGCCCGCCCTACAGAATGATAGCTCGATCGGCTCCATCTTCCAGGCCACCGCCCTGATGTTTGTCGCTTATAGCGGTTACGCCCGCATCACCACCATGAGCGAGGAAGTGCGGGAACCGAGGGAAACGATTCCCAAAGCCATAATTTTCACTTTGGTGCTGACAATGCTGCTTTACGTGGGGGTAGCAGTAGTTGTCGCCGGCGCGGGGGGAGCCGATAAATTGTCTTTACAACCAGGCGGCACGGCTGCACCTTTAGAAGTCATCGCCCGCAGTTTCCCAATTCCAGGAGTTTCTCAACTGCTAGCCGCCGGCGCAATTACTGCCATGTTGGGAGTCTTGCTGAACTTAATTTTAGGGCTCTCGCGCATCTGGCTGGCGATGGGGCGGCGTTTGGATATGCCGAGAGTCTTGGCGCGGCTGAATCCAGAGGGGACAAATCCCTACGTCGCTGTGGTGGTTGTCGAAGTTACGATCGCACTTTTAATCCTCGTCGGCGATGTCAAAACCACTTGGTCATTTAGCGCTTTTAGCGTTTTGATTTACTACGCTATCACCAACCTCGCCGCGCTGCAACTTTCCCCCGCCGAAAGGCTTTATCCACAGTGGTTGGCTTGGGTGGGTTTGGGGAGTTGTCTGTGTCTGGCTTTCTGGGTGGAGAGGCAAATTTGGCTGACAGGATTGGCCTTAATTGTCGCCGGTTTAATTTGGCGGGCGATCGTCCGACTCCCGGCGAGAAACTAGAAGTGTGATAAATTGAAACAGCATCCCGCATTGTAGAGGGTCATGCCCGATCGAACTCCCTTGCTGGCGACTCAAGAATCTCTCGCATTCAGCGCCATCAGTCGCTATATAGCTCAAACCCTAATTACCATTCAGGAAAAGCATCCCGAATGGATAACTGAAAAATACAGGAACACCCCCTGGGCCAAACCTGATTTTCAGTCAGTTTTGATTGGAAAATTGACAAAAAGTTTCACAGTAGCCAGCGATACAGATTCCCTGCTGCTGACTGCGAAAAAATACCTACAAATTCTGCTGGTTCCAGAATTCGTTAATTCACCTCAATTCAGCAAATTATGTGCCAAAATTCAGCAGCTAGCCCAATCTCAAACAGCACCACCTAAATCACAAAACTCAGTTGCGTCAGAACCTCCAACTCCAACAGCCAATCAACCAGTCCCGCTTCCTCTCGGCATTGCTATCTTGCTGCTAGATGTCGAAAACTTGCAACTCACCATCGAAACCGAAAAATTCCTAGAGGGAATTTGCCACTATCCCATCCAAATCAAAGTTGCCTTTGCCAACTGGCGCAGCATGGGCAAGAAAGATGCCGAATTTCACCAGCGCGGCTATCAACTAATTCACGTCCCCCCCGGCAAAGACAGCGCCGACTTAAAAATGGCTACAGTTGGCGCATCGATTTTCGTACATTATCCCACAGCCAAAGAGATTTTTGTCTGTTCGTCCGATCGCGCCCTCACTCACCTCAGCAATACACTGCAAGCCCACGGATTAACCGTATTTCAAGTCCGCAAACAAATAGATAAAATCATAGTTTTAAACAGCAAAACCGGACAAGTTGAAACCCATTCCCTCGTAAGCATACCGGAAATTACACCCCTAGAACAATTAGTTATTCAGCTAAAAGAATTAATCAAAAAAGAGCAACAACGTACCTCAACTCAGTGGATCAAACTTTCTACGATTTCAGCTTTATTTAGGGAAAATTACGGTTTAGTCCTCAATCAACTGGTTGCAACTCATTTGCTAGGCACAAAAACCAGGGATATATTTCTCAAATATCCGACCGATTTTGTACTCCACAAACCCTCCGAGACTTCTCAAACTTATGTCACTCTTTTTGAAGTAAGATTATCCCCCCCGCCCCCAATACTTAGCAAAGAAAATCTCAATAATTCCCAGGCAGCACCTGGCAAATTGACCGATATTAATTCTCTGGAAGACTTGGAAAGAGCTCTTGTCAAAATCGTTGGCGACTTAACCGGCAACTCTCCGGAAAATTCTGTATTTCTCTCCAATGTAGGCAGCGAATTTCACCGACAATACGGCAAACAAATTACCCAAATAATTAAGGATTTTAATCTCGGTAGAAAGTTTCCTAAATTTTTGCAATCCTGCACTGCTCTCCAGCTAAAAAAAGCTGAAAAAGGCTGGCAAGTTTCCCTCAATTAATAAAAAATTAAAATATATAAACGTCCCATTACAAGCAAGTTGAGTTATCATACAATCTGGACGTAAAGAAATGTAAAGGGATATGCAGGACAAAGTTGTGGTTGTGGTGGGTGCGACTGGCGGCATCGGTTCAGCAGTGGCCCGCAAACTCGCTGATGCGGGTGCGAGGCTAGTGCTCGCCGCCAGAGACAGCAGCAAGTTAGACGCTTTAGCTGGCGAACTTTCAGCAACAGAGGTACTGTGCGTGCCCACAGATATAACCGATTTGCCGCAAGTCGAAACGCTGATGCACAAAGCTGTGGAACATTTCGGACAAATGGATGCCCTCATAAACGCCGCTGGTGCCGGAATTCTCAAGCAGTGGAACAAGTTAGAACCCGCTGATTTAGATGCAATGCTTGACTTGAACTTAAAAGGCAGTTTTTACACATCTCAAGCAGCGGCGAATGTGATGAAAGAGCGCAAATCCGGCCACATTTGCAATGTCATCGGGATTTTGGGCAAGCATTCGATGGCGATGGGAACGGCTTATTGCGCTTCAAAGTTTGGGGTAGTTGGTTTCAGCAAGTGCATGGCAGATGAGCTGCGACGCTACGGCATTAAGTTTACGCTATTCTATTTTGGCGGGGTGGATTCTCCGTTTTGGGATAATGTGAGTTTGAAGGTAGACAGGTCAAAAATGCTGAGTACCGAAACTGCCGCCAATGCGATTATGTTTGCTCTTTCGGCTGACCCGCAAGCTGTGCCGATGGAGATTAATATTCAGCCGGAAAGTCATTTGTTCTTTTAGCGATTGAAGGGTGATTTGAATGCAGAAGGCAGCGGAAGCTGAAGCCCAAAAAAATTATGATATTTTTAGGTTTGAGAACTTATACAGCACTTAATTATGTAGGTGCACGAGCTGGCGCACCTTACCCCTACAAGTAGCACGTCAAACTATTTTTTCGCCTTAGTCCTATTGGCGAAGGCCTAGCGGTGAAATCTAAGTTATCGCAGAGACCGGGTTTCTTTTAAGTGCCAACTTATTTCTGCCTTCAGAGGGATCTAGGATATTCAATCTTTAGGTTATTATTAAGTCAACGCACAATAAAAAACATGAAAAATATCCATTACTCAATCCCTCCCTTGCTGTTTCGCAGTGAAAATAAGACTATTTTCCATTTTTTAGTTTCCATTTTCCATTATTGATTATGGAGTTCGATCGCATTCAATTTTACGTTGAAAACGCTAAAGTATCCCGCGACTGGTTTGTCAGCCAGTTAGGCTTTCAATCAATAGCAGGTTATGCCAACAGCCACACTCACATTGAAGTGGTCAGCAGTGGCAATGTATGTTTTGTTTTATCTTCGCCCCTGACACCCGCTAGTCCGGTTGCTAGCTGGTTGAAGTTTCATCCTCCAGGGATTGCCGATGTGGGTTTTCGGATAAAAAATATTGAATTAGCGGTAGCTAGAGCGGCTGCTGAAGGCGCTAAAATCCTGGAACCGATTCAAGAAGACCTAAACGCAGGAGGCTATTTTAAGCGGGCAAAAATCGCGGGCTGGGGAGATTTAAGCCATACTCTCGTGGAGCGAATTGGCAGCCATTCACTGCTATCGGCTTCGGATAAGCTGCCGTTGTTTACCCGGATTGACCACGTAGTGTTAAATGTTGAATCTGGGGACTTGTCGAGTGCTGTTAGTTGGTATCAAAAAATATTAGGTTTTCAACCGCAGCAAAATTTTGACATTCAGACTCAGAAATCGGCTTTGCGGAGCCAAGTTATGGTGCACGCTGAAGGTGGGGTGCAATTCCCAATTAATGAACCGGCATCAGCTAATTCTCAAATTCAAGAGTTTTTGAGCGCAAATCGAGGGCCGGGAATTCAGCACATGGCTTTGCAAACTAATAATATCGTGGGGGTTGTTGCCGATTTGCGATCGTGCGGTTTGCCTTTTCTACCGGTTCCTTCAACATACTACTCCGAATTGCAGGAGCGGCAAAACTATTTGCCCGCAGATTGGCAAGCAATTGCAGCTTGTCAAGTTTTGGCAGATTGGCAAGAAGATACTCCCGCAGCGATGCTGCTGCAAATCTTTACTCAGCCAATTTTTGCAGAACCAACTTTCTTTTTCGAGATTATTGAGCGCCGAGTTAGTTTAGTTAACGGCAAACAGGTGCAAGCTGGAGGTTTTGGGGCGGGGAATTTTCGAGCTTTGTTTGAGGCGATAGAACGGGAACAAATGAAGAGGGGAAGTTTGATCGATGATTGACAAAAGTTCCCGTTTTTAAGTCATACAGCCGTGTTAATCAGCACTGCGATATCTTTCCACCCGTAGGCAATTTCTTTGAGTGCAACTCCTGCTCTACTTGTCTGCTGTTCGTCTACTTTTTCACCTCCTAATAATTCATAAAACCTATAGGCTGAATTGTCTCCTAGTACCCAAACTAGCATCGAGTTCAAACTTAATTCTGCCAATTTTGTGGCAACTGTTCTCACGAGTTGCCGTCCGATTCCTTGACGCTGATATTCCTCCAAAATATAGATGGCAAATAATTCTCCTTGATAAACATATTTGCCAGTTCGCTCGCAACCACCCGCAGCAAAACCCACAATTTCTCCCAAGTCATTCTCAGCAACGCACACAAAATTTTTACTTTTTTCTGCGTTTACGAGGATTTCTTGCCAATTGCTTTGTCCCTTTTCATAGGACAGTTGCGCGAGGTAATCTGTCGGTACAATGTTTCGGTAAGCTGTCCGCCAAGTATCTACATTAACCCGTGCGATTGCAGGTGCGTCAGCGATTTTAGCTTCTCTCACAATCATCAGAAAATACTCCTTTCCCGTCCTGAAATTCTATTTTCAAGTCTAGGCCAAGTATACGATCGCGCCCTTCTAGTTTAGCTCGGTACAGCGCTCGATCAGCCTGTCCAATTAACTCCTCAATCGATAAACCAGCAGCAGGTACCGTAGTAGCGATACCCATACTAAGAGTTATAAACTTACTTACCTTGGAAGCAGCATGAAAAATTGCCGCTGTCTTCAAATCCCTGCGAATTGCTTCAGCTATCTGCTTTGCTCCTTGTACATCAGTTCGCGACAAAATTACCGCAAATTCTTCGCCACCGTAGCGGGCGGCTAAATCTCCTGCCCGCTGAGCGTTGCTAGCTAAAATTTCGGCTACTTGTTTTAAACATTCGTCGCCTCCTTGATGCCCGTAATGATCGTTGTAAAGTTTGAAAAAATCGATATCGCACAAAATTAAAGACAGCGACTCTTTTTCTCGCTCCATCAACTGCCATTCTAACTCCAATTTTTTGTCAAAACAGCGGCGGTTGGGAATTTGAGTCAATCCATCCACCGAAGCGAGGCGCTGCAATTCCATGTTAGCTGCTTGTAATTCTAATTTGGCTTGTTCTAAAGCTAAATTTTGCCGAGCTAATTCTTCACTTTGGCGTTTTTCTTGTTCGTACAAAAATCGGATTGAAGCTTCAGCTTCTTGCAATTCTTTCTCTGCATATTTGCGCTTGACAAATTCCCCTAATTGAGAACTTACCACAGCTATGATCTGAAGTAAATCTTGATCCGGTGGCAGTTCTTCCCGGCAAAAAAAAGTCATTACTCCTACAACTTGGTTCCTAGCGTGAATGGGGAAACCGAATCCCGATCGCAGTCCCGCTTCCTCGGCCAAGCGCGATCGCACGAAATTGCGATCGCCCACAAGATCAGTAATCCACTGCGTAGAACCGCTTCTGGAAACCGCTCCCGGCAAACCCTCACCCGCAGCCAAAATAATCTGCTGATCGTTTTCGGCAAACTCCCTAACTTCATCCGCTGCCTGCCAAACTGCCACCCGCCGCCAACAAGGATTTTCCTCGATCGGACAGCAAAGCGGCAGGCACCAAAGCGGATCTTTTTCAGATTTTATTTCCTCACCCAATCGAGTTTCTTTCTCCCCCTCTGCAGGCGTCCAAAGCTCGCCAAAATCCCACCCAAAACTTTGGCAAATAGCTTGCAAAATTTTCGGAGTTGCGCTATCTAGAGAAGTTGATTCTGACAGGATATGAGTCACAGCATACTGTGCTTCTTGACACTTTTTTATGCGTTGTTGCTTGGTAATGTCTTTGCCGATATAAACAAAATCTTGTATAACTTCCCTATCTGCATCCTTGCTTCCTGTGCTTGTCTCAAAATTAGAGCATGAAAACGCAACAATCACCTTTAAACCTATTTTAGTTTGGCAAGCTACTTTTACTTGAGGCCAATATTCGCTTTTAAGTGCAGGAGGTAGCTGGCTGACTTTGCGTAACAATTCCTCCTCAGCCGTAATCATTGATATGGATTGGCCGATTAATTCCGATTCGGTATATCCAAATAATTGCTGTGCAGCTTGATTCACTTTTTTGATTTGGCCCGATGTTCCTGTTACGAACAAAACATCCCCTAGGGAATTAATAATTTTGTCAATATAATCGCCAGCCGCAGCTAAGTTATCGCCTTTAATACTTGTTTTCTTGGCAGTCAGAACGATGGTTGGCTGAGAGCCAATGCTATCTGTCACATCTTCGCATAAAATAATCAATCTGTCAGCATTGGCTTGCCCCTTATAACCAAAAATGTACAAGTTTAGATACAAATAAGATCCGTCTTTGAGAACTCGGCTAATTGATTTTAACTGACAATCTTGCTGTCGTTCTTCAATAATATCTTCAAGGAGTCCTTCAATCCCAATCAGTTCGGGAAAACTATCGCGCACGTCTTTTCCTGCGCCTACTTCCTCATGAAAGGCAAAATCTTGCACTTTCAAAGATATTTCTTTAATCTTAAGTTCGCGATCGACTGTGAGGTATTCAATCCTGCGTAAGGATAACAGCTTATAAAGAAGAATATTAATACTTCTTGGGCTGCTCTCTACAGTTAATGTGGGAAGCATCTCGTTATTGTAGAGCATCTCTCTCAAAGGTTAGCCGGTAAAGTTAGTTGTTGTTTGGCTGCGATTTATCATGGGAATTTTTATACTGGCATATGTCTTCACCTGTTACCGCTGGCTAATTTATGCAAACAGTACACTTTGGATTCTCCAAGCAGTTTTTTGCTTATTTTAAAAATGGGACCAAATATTAATAGGATCAACTTTTTTGGAGAAAGCGCAGTCAAAATCAGCCTCGATTGAGGTTGAGATTTATGAAGAATATGTAGCGGTTTACACTATTTGTGCGACACATTTTAATTTTAAATTCCCCGATATGGGTTACAACCGCTAAAGTTAAGGAACAGCACAGTTTAATTCAAAAGTTTCCTTTAATTAGCACCATTCCTATAGACCTTACCTCCCCTAGGTATTTGTGTCAATTTTTGTAAAGAAAGTGTTACCTTTAAATGATATAGTATCGAAGAATTTGTATAAAAACTTAAAAACACTCTGCTAAATGCTGAGACTTATTACCGACTTTGACGGCCCGATCATGGACGTGTCCGATCGCTACTACCGAGTTTACCAGGAGTGTCTCGCCGAGACTAAGCGTTCGGGCCAACCAGTGCGCGAACTCCCGAAAGCCGAGTTTTGGGACCTGAAGCGTGCGCGGGTTCCCGAAACCGAAATCGCCATCCTCTCAGGATTAGACGCTGCCCAAGCCCGCGATTTTGCCCAGAAACGCCGTCAAACCGTCCACACCCTACCCTACATGATTTACGATCAACCAGTTCCCACTGCTGTCGAAACTCTCGAAAAGGTGCAGCGCGCTGGAGTAGACTTAGCGGTGATGACCATGCGCCGGGTTAGGGAACTAGATGAAGCCTTCAACCGCTGTAATTTAGGGCAATTTTTCCCAGAAAACCGCCGCTATTGCCTCCCCAACGATTACGTTAAAACCGGGGATGTCAAAGATAAGCCCCTGCTGATGGCGAGAGCTCTCGCCGAACTGCCGCCGGCTTCTGACCTTTGGATGGTTGGGGATACGGAGGCGGACATTGTTGCCGCAAAAACCCACGGTGTCAAGGTAATTGGTGTGTTGTGCGGAATTCGCGATCGCACCCAACTAGAAATGCAGCAACCGGATTTAATTGCCAACAATTTGAGCGAAGCAGTTGAGATTATTTTAGATAGTCAGTTGTCAGTTGACAGTTGACAGTTGACAGTTGGCAGTGGTTAATTATTGTTATTGGTTGGTTCGTAAGTTTTAGGTGTTAGTAGTTAGTTGATTGTTACCAATTACCAATTACTAATTACCATTTAACAATTACCAATAACTAATGACTGTTGATGGTTGACTAATGATTGATGACTGTTGACAACTGACAACAGTCAACTGTCAACAGTCAACTGACTATCGCAGAAAACCGCTTACCAGCCAGAGAATTAAAAACGTAAACAAAGCGATAAATTTCTCTGTTGTTATAAATGCCGGACTGACCAAAGAACCCAAAAAGCCTCCCAGCAACAAGCCTATAACCAAGCCAGCCACAGTAAGCAGCACAGCCCGACCAAATTTTTGTTCCTTGCGATTAACAAAATAAAGACAAGACCCGACCCCAAGAGCCAGAGTCAACTGTAGTAAACCATCATTAGCCGCCGGATAAATACTCAGTCCACCTAACCCCACATACACCCCAGCCGGCCACAAAATGTCCGATCGAGTAGGAGTATCGATTAGCCGCTGCAACCAAGCTGGGCTGCCACTAGGAGGAGACGGAGTAAAGCTTGGGGGTGCGGGAGTCAGCCGTTCGGGAAAGCGGATGCGTTCTGGTACTTTTATTTTGCCTTCCTGTCGCTGCCGCAGGCGATCCATAAGGATCGCGTCGTAAGCTGCTTCGATCAATTCCAAACGTTTCTTGTCACCGCTGTACTGCTCACCTAGGCGCGTGCGGGCCTCTTGCACTTCATCAAAGGAAGCATCTTCATCGACTTCAAGCAGTTGATAGGGAGTTGGCTCACTCATTGTAATAACCCGCTGAAGACTCTCGTTATAGAGTAATCTTAACAAGAGAGGAAAGCGGGGCGGGGGCGATCGCCGCTTTCCCAAAAGTTTTGCTGCTAGTTTTTGGTGCTTTAAAACAGGAACCAGCAAACCTTACGAAAATAGAAACTAGAAGGCATTTGGCATTCGTAAATAAAAAATAATGAATCCAAAGATTTTTATTTTTATCTTTGCCGTCTAAAATTTTACCTTCTGCCAAATGCCCTCAGAAGGAACTTGTCCCGCAGGCACTCACAATTCCCGACCACTGGACTTTTTTAAGTTGATCGCGGCGGTACGAAAAAAAGCGAGCCGAGTCAGAATAAGTACAGAAAGGAGCGATCGCCACTTGAGAAACATCTATTCCCAACTGCTGCAATTGCAGAGCATTGCAGAGGCGAACATCCAAGCGTACTTTTCCCGGTTCTGGATCGGCCAAGACAGGCGTTTCCGGCAGTTGGTGCAAAAACTCGCAGATGCCGTCGGCTGTCGCACTAACGGCACTCTTAGGAGCTATAGTGGCTCCCAGTTCCGCTGCTACTTCCACAGATACCTGGTAAACCTTTCCAGCGATCGCCGGCCCCATAGCAATCTTCAGATTTTCTAGTTGACTGCCTTGTGCCACAAGTTGAGCGATCGCCTCTGGTAATATCTTAGCAGCAGTCCCGCGCCAACCCGCGTGAACTGCGGCAACCAGTCCCGTGCGATCGTCAGCAATCAGCACCGGCACACAGTCAGCCGAGCAAACCCACAGCGCCTCCAATTCTCGCTCGGCAACCAAGCCATCAGCCTCAGCATAGCTTGGGGCAGCAGTTTCCGGGCCCAGAGCCACAACCGGGGACAACTCACTCGTTTTGAGTACCCCATTGCCGTGTACCTGTTGGAGTCGGTAAACCTTAGCTCCAGGTTCGAGAACTGCCGTCAGATCGATCGGCCCCTGGGGCGAGAAATCGCGAGTAAAAAAGCCGTGAGACCATTGAGAAAGCAAGCTACAAGTCAGATAAGGCAAGCCTTGCCAGCTCTGCCAGTCCCAACTGATACCGTCAGGTTGTCCGGCGCATTCAGAGTCAGGAAAATTTGTCAAGCGATCGCCAGCTACAGTCATGAAACCTATCCTTACCCAAGCGAATCATTTAGCTTGTATTCTAAACAATCAAAAATTTTGTCCGCGAAGTTTAAAGACCGGGCCAGGTTGCAGGAAAAAATCGCGATGAGTTGGCGGTTTTAGAACAACTCACATCTTGCACCCTTCTCGCTTAACAGGCCCGACGACCTGTTCCACAAAGAGTAGATTTTCTTGTGGGGAGTAGGGGTTGGGCAGGAGAGCCCGCCCTGAAAAGATTATTGAGAATGGTGCAATATTTCAGGACGACCCACTGCGCCGAAATTTTGCAGAATCTGAGAAATATAGGCAACTAATTAACATAGAGGAACGCCAAAGCGCTATCATCAGTGTGGCCGTCACAGACTTCTAGGCAAGTGCCATCGGGATCAACAAAACCGGATATCGATCGCGACTGCATGTGTAAGGCCTTCGAGCTTGTTCTATGTGCAAAAAAAATTGCCTCAAGCCCGGTAAAATCAGTTAGGCCTGTATATAAAGACAAGGATTGCCATACATTCGATCCTGACTTCGAGATCCTTGTGCCCCCTGTTGAGTTGGGAAAAAAAATCGTGAAACCAGTTCCAGACAAGCAAATAACAGCCCATTTGAACACCAAACAGCAAAAAAAGAACCCTACAGGCGCCCGGACTCGATCGCGCCTTTTGTCCGAACGCTCACTGCTGGTGGGACTGGGTTGCCTTGCCAGTCTGGGACTGCTCAGCAAAGGCCTAGTTTGGGCTCAAGCCGAAACTCCGCCAGCAGAACAAGCCGTCCCCGGCGCAGCAGACCTCCAGCCCTTATTTGAAGCTCCTCTCCCGCCCCCGGAACCCTCATACAGCCAAGGGTCGCCACAAACAGACCCTGCACCGCAGGCAGAAGTGCCGCCGCCCGAGCCTGCCTATGCCGCACCGGCCAGGGAGCCGGAGTACGCCACCGAACAACCTCCCACCCAATATTATCTGCCGGAACCCGCGCTGATTCCGCTGCCCGAAGCGACGGCCCAGGAGCCGCCTTTTGAAGCGCCAGTTAACCCAGCCCACGCTGAAATCGACAAAACAGACTACAGTGTTGGCGCTACCAGCGACTACGAAGCGCCAACCAGAATAGAGTTTGCAGAAAGATCGACCGGCTGCCAAGGAGAAGGCGGTGTGTGCGCGCCTCCTCGTGTTTCCGAGCCAGTGACGGCAGATGCCGGAGAACCAAACTACAGACAGGAAACTCCGAGGGCAGACGACGGCTATATTGCAGCCCCTCCTCCTCGAAATCGGCCAGAAAGCATTCCAGACAATGTTCGGGAAACTGTAGCCGGAAATAGTAGCGGGAATCCTGTCAGTAAAATAGGTCAAGCCGTTCAACAAATAGGCAGCAAGGTTTGGGGGGGTTCAAACCCACCGGAATCGGGTTACGTACCCCCGCGCTACTCGGCAGACACTGGATACTCAGCAGACACTGGATACTCCGCTAACGTCGGCTACTCCGCAGACGCTGGGTATTATGCCGGATCTGCATCTTACGGTGGCGGTCCTCCAGCGCCCAGCATGGGACTCGGGCCGGTTCAAGTCGGTGGGGTTAGTGTCAGCAGTGGCAGCAATACCGGTTTTGCTTACTACAATCTCACGCCGCGTCCCGCAGGCTTGCCCGGAAATGGCAACAGCAGCCTGCTGTTTCCGCTATCTATTGCTGCGGAAATTACTTCGCCGTTTGGGTGGCGAACTCATCCGGTTATGGGCTACGGCAGGTTTCACACCGGAACGGACTTGGGGGCCCCGATGGGAACGCCCGTACTGGCAGCCTATGCGGGTCAAGTGGCGATCGCCGATTGGTTGGGCGGCTACGGTTTGACTGTGGTTCTCGACCACAACAAAAAGTCTCAAGAAACTCTCTACGGCCACCTTTCCGAACTGTTTGTGAAACCGGGAGAGTGGGTGAAACAGGGAGAGACGATCGGCCGCGTCGGTAGTACAGGAATGTCTACAGGGCCCCACCTCCACTTCGAGGTTCGGCAAATGACTGACCAGGGTTGGGTGGCGATCGACCCGGGCTCTCAGCTAGAATTCGCTCTGGCAAAAATGATCGGCACTTTGGAAACCGCCAAAGTACCGCAAATGCCAAAAATGGTCGAAATACAAACCGCTAGCGGACTCAAGGATTTGGAAAACGATCTGCCTCAGCTTCCACCTCTGCCGCTGGGAATGGACATCGAAGTTCACAACCTCCAGCCGCCATTCCCGGAACTGTTAAAAGCTGATACTTCTAAGCCCAAAGATGCCGAAGCCGTCAAACCAAAAATTCAGAAGCAAGCTAACAGGTAAAAGTTGGGGATTGCCTAGATGAATTTTCTTGTGGAACGCTCGAAAAGCGCACCCCACAAGAAAATTAATGTTTTGTACAACCAGCACGCGAACTCGTTGCTTTTCCTCGTTACCAGGCTGTTTCGGGTAACGAGGAAAAACTTATAAAAAAGGGTAACTTGCAGCTTATGCTAATAGCGCAGCATTTGTGGGAATTAATTTTATTTCTGATTATTGTAGTCGGCCCGGTTCCCCTAAGCTTGTCTCTTGCCTTCGAGAATCAGAACGAAAACAAGAACTATTCATTTCCCCATTTTCTCCTCGTACTCCTGACGGGATGGAGCATTGCACAAGTTTGTATCGGCTTGATTTTAGGAAGCGCCGATCGCCTAAATATTGCTGCGGTGATTATAGCAGAAATGCTGATTTGTGCGATCGGCGTAATCCTGATTTATACCAAAAACCACAGAAATTTTACCTTTTCGCAGTGGCAGATTCCCCAACTCAAGCAACCTCTGAGCAAATCAGAATATCTAATTATTGTTGCCACCGCTGTTGCAGGATTTGTGCTGTTGGAAACTCTCGCAACCAAACCCACAACCAATTATGATTCATTGTGGTTTCACCTACCTGCGATCGCCCGATGGTATCAAACCCATTCATTTACATTATTAGATGCTGCGGGAAATTGGATTTTTGAACAAGAACAAGCCAAAGTCTATCCCTACAATTGGCACGTTTTATCTGCTTTGTGTGTGCTTCCCTTTGGAGAAGATTTTCTAGCAGCTTTCCCCCTGCTAATTGCGTGGGTACTTGAGGGAATTGCAGTCTATCTATTAAGCGTAAAATTCGGAGCAACCCGAATTCACGGTATGGCAGCAGCATCTTTAGTATTGACAGTACCGATGGTGCTCAACCAAGTTAACACCATTCACCCCGACTTACCGCTAGCTGCAATATTTACAGTCGGTTTGTATGTAGGTTTATCATATCATAGCAGCCGATCGCAATCGGAACTCTCCCTATTTTTGGCAGCCACAGGAATGCTAGCCGGAATAAAAATTACGGGAATAGTCTATGCTGCCTCACTTTTAGGAGGATTAGCAATATTAGAACTTAAAAGATTCGCGGTTAATAAAAAATCTACACCCGCTAAATTTAGAATTCGCCACTTTATCAAACCAGTGTTACTGTGCGGCATAGCTTGTTGCTTGCTTTTAGGAGGTTTTTGGTATGCGAGAAACTTGCTGCAAATCAATTATCCTGTCGGCGAAGTCGGCGATATTAAAATTCCCTTAGAGCCTGTTCCCTTACCGTCTCCCATACCTGGGCAAACACCTCCGGTACAGCAGCCACCCGCTTCGCCACTTTTAAAAATTTGGCAAAGCACTTTAGCAGCTCAATTTAATCCCAGCAATATTTCCCACTGGCAAACTGTCGGCTTACAAATTATCATTAGATTGCAACTGCCATTTCTGGCGATCGCACTTCAGGTATTGGCAGCACCTATGGCTTTTATCAGAGGAAAAACCCGAATAATCGATCAAAATAATATCATTTTAATTGTAGTTCTCGCCAGCACCGGAATTTTGTATTTAATTACACCTTACACGTCGGGTACTGCGGGAGAGTCGATCGGTAAACTCAGCCCTTTACTGGGTTTTAATCTCAGATACGGCTTTCCCTTTTTAAGCGTACTCGCCATCGCCGCAGCAGCTACAGCAACTCTCTTGACAACTCCAAATCTAGTTGTTCTGGTAGTGGTTTTGGTTAGTGGTTTGTTGGGAATTATTAGCAACACAAGTTTTGATTATATTAAAAATGCTTCTTTCACCGGAGATAGTATTGTTTGGGGGAGTTTGTTGATTGACAATTTTAAGTCTAACCCAGTAGAAGCTATTCATAGTATCTGGAAAATCTTAGCTCCGAGTTGGCAATATATATTACCATATCCGATATTTTATCTTGTGTCAGTGACGCTGGCTGCGATATTGTGGAAAATCAATCCTGGCTTAGGATGGTTGAATCATCTATTTCCCACCCGAAAAAAATCGATTTACATAGTGATAATTGGTGTCTGTATAGGATTGATAGTAATTGGTCATTGGAGGGAAAAGCGAGATTTTGCACGCACCGAACTGTATCGCGGTATTTACGAATATATTGACAAAAATACAGTACCAGATGAAAGAATAGGATTCTTTTTAAGTTCGCGCAGCTACCTGTTTTACGGCAGAAATTTGGACAGACAAGTTTTATATGTGCCGTTTAGAGCCGATCGACTTTCGGCATGGATTGACAACCTCCGGCGAAATAAAATTAGGACGGTGGGATTCGGGCCCCTGACTGGGACAGACGCAGCTACCAGAAAAGCTCTATCTTGGCTGACAAGTGCCGAGGGCCCGCTGCAACCAGTTTTTGGAAAAAATTTTAATACTGAGTCGGTATTGTATCGTTTGAAAAATTGGTAACTGCTCACCGCAACGCAGTGGCGGTGCGTAATTACGTTTTAATAGCCTGAATGTCTTTTTTCATTAAGACAACTCTGCCTTTGCCGAGGGTGTGGCGCTAACGTTCACTTGAGGGAGCGTGTCAATATTTGGTTGATTTCGCTTGACAAGGAGGGAAATTGAGCGGTGAAAAATGTTCCCTATCGTTACCATTAATTCGATCTTTTTGCGCCGGTTCTCTACCAACACCTCCCGGCAGATCGGTGGGTTCTCAGAGGATGGCGTATCTTCTACTCTCACAGGTGCATCTAGAGCATCCTGATGTTTCCCAGACTGGGATAATAGGTTTAAAAGGCTCTTTCCCAATACTATGTAAAAGCCAGAACGCAATAAGGGTGAGATGCACTCAGTTTTTAAAGCTTGGAATAACCAAAAGAGCGCGGTGCGATCGCGGCCGTTGCGGCTGCTTTGGTTCGCTAAGTACAGCAAAAAATTACTGGTAGATAATCGGTGCAGGAAATCGGGAATTTCGGGATGCCGTTCCTTGGCAGCTTGCAGCATCAAAGATTGAGAATTCGCCATTGTCGTATAGTTGGTAGACATAGTGTTATACATCCTGCGATAGCCAATGGAAAATTCCGGCACCGCTCGAAATTGATAAAACTCTGCTATCCGCAGGTACAAGTCCCAGTCTTCACAGCCTTGAGCATTCCTTTCCTTCAATGTCTTGTCATAAACCCCCACCTTTTCCAAACAACTGCGACGCATCATAGAAGCACTCGCGTTTCCTATAAAGTTGTGGCAGATTAGGGTGGCGTACACGTCACCTTCAATTCTAAAAGACCGGAATCCTCCTGTTAGCAATCCTTTTTCATCCAAGTCCACTGTCCACGAATAGACCACCCCTACTTCTTCCCCTCCCTCCAACATACATTCAACTTGTTTTTCTATGTTTTCAGGATACCAAATATCATCGGCATCAATGGGGGCAATATATTCTCCTCTAGACTTCTGAATTCCTAAGTTTCGAGCAGCAGCAACTCCAGCATTTTGCTGTTTCAGAAGCTGGACGCGAGAATCTTTTTTGCCAATTTTTTCTACAATTTCAGGGGTTCGATCCTGGGAACCGTCATCGACAACTAAAACTTCAATTGCTGGATAAGTTTGAGCGAGAACAGATTTCAGAGTTTCTTCAATAAATGGTTCAGCGTTGTATGCAGGGATAATGACTGAGACGAGAGGAAAATGGGGGGATTTTTGAGAATCTGGCTGCATTGGTTTTTAACAAGATTTTTCAAAATTTTTGTTGCTTTCTAGATAGGCATATCTACCTTACACTCCTCGCACTCAGGACTTACACAGTTGGAGGAAGAGACAGCCAAGCTCCGCTGACAATAATTCTACGCCTTTCTCAGTTCAATGTCAATGGTAGATAGCATATATAAATGAGTTTTTTTCATCAAAATAATGGTAATAGCCTAAAACTAAAAGTCATATTTTTAGACTTAAAAATATGTCACTCCATAAAATGGATGAGAGTAAAAAAACTAAGAGTTTAAACAATTTGTTTGTAACCACAAGTCGGATAAGTTGTCATCAATGTTGATATTTAGGTATAATAATCCTATATAGCAATACGGTTCTGTTAAGGAAAATTGTAGCGAAAATGTTGGGCGGAGTGAAACGGAGAGTTCGTTCCTCAAGCCAACCTACGCACGATCGGTTTTTTTAGCACTAACTAAACCGTATTGTCCTATATAGAACCCATTTGATATCTATTACTGTTACCGTAAGCGTTGTACCAGATGGATTTCAGCTTTCTTGCTGCCATCGCCCCATGATTTCTCGTCTTGTAGCTATTGAGTTATGTCAGACGGCTTGTTTGTCCGCCTGATTTTTTCCGAAAAGATATCAAATGGGTTCTATATGAGCAAGGTGCGCGGTGCACACCCGAAGATTAAATAAATCCGTGTTCTGCTAAAAATTCTGGGGTAATGCCTCCTAAATGGTTGAGGGCGGGGGTTTCTTCCCAAGGTTTGGGCTGCGCTTTTGAGCCGCCGCTACGGAGAAATTTGGCGACATATTTGCCCAGAATATCTGCTTCTAAATTAACTAAACTTCCTGGTTGCAAATAACTGAGGTTTGTCTCACCAAAACTGTGGGGAATGACAGCAATTTCAAACCAATTACCGTCAGCATCGCAATCTGCCACTGTTAAGCTGATGCCGTTGACGGCGATACTGCCCTTGGAAACGATGTAAGGTGCGATTTGACGTTGCCATCCCGAATTTGCTGCTGGTGGGGCAGTAAACCGCATCTCCCAAGCGTTGGCGGTTTGGGTTGATGTGGCTAAAGTGCCGATCGCATCTACGTGCCCCGTCACGAAATGTCCCCCCAATTTGCTGCCGGCGCGCAGGGAGGTTTCTAGGTTCACCAAAGCATCGGGGAATGATCCCAGAGTTGTGCGGCGGAGGGTTTCTGGGGAAGCGACGGCGACAAAACCCGTCGCAGGGAGAACTTCCACTACCGTTAAACAGACTCCATCTACGGCTACGCTGTCCCCAATGGCTAAATCTTGTAAAATCTGGTAGGAGTTGTTTGATGTGCAGGAAATTTGGAAATAATCGTTGCCTAGCGACTTCAGTTTTCCGAGAGATTGAATTAGTCCTGTAAACATAAGTATTTTTCCTTAGTTGATCGCTTATTTACATCAAATCACAGGGACAAACCAGAGACAGGAGGTTTGGTCGTCCCCCTCTCCCCCCGAGTCAATCTAAAATCTAAAATCGACACTGCCCGATCTGTTGCAGATTCAGGCGAAGATCAAGTCATACTGGATTTAGGTGATCTGTATGTCCAAGTTCTCCACTGCCTTACAGTTTCTTAATTCTATGAGGCCGATCGAATGATTGAAATGAAAGTCGCTGGAATTGCCTTAGATGCAGCCACGCGCAGTCCTATTGTCCTATTGAGAGACGCTACTGAGCGACGGGCTTTGCCTATTTATATCGGTCAGGAGCAAGCAAAGGCTATTATTAGCGCGATCGAAGGCCACAAGCCTCCTCGACCCTTAACTCACGATCTGATGGTCAATTTCTTAGAGGCATGGAGTCTTACCTTGGAGCGCATAGTTATTCACTCGCTGCAAGATAACACCTTTTATGCCGTGCTGATCGTCCGTCAGGGAGAAGTTAAAAAAGAGATCGATGCCCGACCTAGCGACGCGATCGCCCTAGCCCTGCGAACGAACTGCCCCATCTGGGTGATGGAAGAAGTCGTCGCCGATGCTTCGATACCGGTCGATCGAGATGCTGATGAGGCAGAACGCCGGGCATTCCGGGAATTTATCTCAAACCTCCGTCCAGAGGATTTGATTAAGAGAAGCGGCTTCAGCCCGGGCGAAACTTCCTAACCTTTATGCGCTATCGACGGTTTGGCAAAACGGAGTTGCACTTGTCGGTATTTTCCTTGGGAACCATGCGCTATTTGGCTTCTGAGGAAATTGCCTGTCAGACTGTAAAACAGGCGGTGTCTCTGGGAATCAATCACCTGGAAACTGCGGCTGGTTACGGTTGCAGCGAAGAATATCTTGGCGCGGCCCTCTCGGCTGGTTTGTCTGTCGATCGATCGCGCCTCCACGTCACTACGAAAATTTCCCCGACGGAGGATGCAGCAGCAATGGAACGCTGCATCGACGCATCCCTCAAACGCCTGAATTTAGACTATATCGATTGTCTGGCAATTCACGGTTTGAATACTTGGGAACATTTGGCGATTGTGCGATCGCCCACAGGCTGTATGCAAGCGGTACGCAAAGCCCTCGCCGATGGTCGCATTCGGCACGTCGGCTTTTCGACTCACGGGCCTCTGGATCTGATTTTGTCTGCAATCAATACAGATTTGTTTGAATTTGTCAATCTGCATTACTACTATTTTTTTCAGCGCAACGCCCCGGCAATTGAACTCGCCAATCACAAAGATATGGGCGTTTTCATCATTTCCCCGGCAGACAAAGGAGGGCAACTATACACGCCCCCGGAAACTCTCGCACAATTGTGCTCGCCTTTCTCGCCCTTAGAGTTAAACTATCGGTTTTTACTTAGCGATACTAGGATTGGGACTTTAAGTGTGGGGGCTGCAAATGCGACAGAATTAGAGCAACCCCTGAAATATTGCGATCGCGACTTTCCCCTCATCAACGCCGAAATCACTGCCTTCGATCGGCTAGAATCGGTGATTGCAGCCACTTTGAAAACCGACAAATGCAGCCAGTGCTATGCCTGTTTGCCTTGCCCGGAAAACATAAACATTCCCGAAGTATTGCGACTTCGCAATCTCGCCGTCGGGTGCGACATGACTGACTTTGGCAAATACCGCTACGCCATGTTTGAAAATGCTGGACACTGGTTTCCTGGCAGCAAAGGCAACCGCTGCACCGATTGCGGCGAATGTTTGCCCAGGTGTCCCGAAAAGTTAGACATCCCAACCTTGCTCAAAGATACTCACCAGCGACTGGGTGGTAAAGCAGGCAGGCGGTTGTGGGATTGAAAAAAAGGTGAAGCCGGGAAAAGGCGATCGAGCGTATCTAAGTGTTGGAATAATTACGTTAAACTTTGGTTTAAGTGAATTTACGATAGAGTCGATCGAACAACTACTTAGTTTGGCAAGTCTATGCGACAGCCTCCCGATGTGGCAAAAAGCCTTTTTGAGGAGTGCGAGTATCTTGCACAGCCAAGCCTACATCTAAGTGGGAACTCTCCGGCTCGCTCTCTTGTGAAAGGACTTATTGGGAGGCTCCCAACAAACTTTAAATAGGAGCGGACAGTAGATGTAAAAAAAACTAAATAACACAATCTGATAGAAAAGCGAGAAACGGATTTTTGGGAAAATACCCCAGTCATTTTTTGGCTTTTTTATGTCCGGCGAGAGCGAACAATTTTATGATAATTGATTAACCGAACTCGATCTCAACTCTAAAAGAGATGGTTCCCCATTAATTGCTTCCCTGTCATTTACAACCGATTCATCATCTACTACTATGGCTCCAACTCAGTTAAACGACAGCAAGCCAAATTGTTCGCAGCCAACTAAAGTTGCGACTTATGAAAGAAGATTGAAAGCAGCTTTCAAGCCGTGTACCTATAACTTATCTGTTACCAGAAAACAGCTAATTAGACTGCTGGCTTTACAAACAATCTTGCCAGTCGCACTAACGGGAGCAGCACTTTGGCTAACATCGGAAGTTGCAAGCAATCAACTGCAAAATCAAGCAACATCAGAACTGAGCCTTAGTGAAATTAATTATAATCTCAAACTCGATCGCGCCGCCGACCGTTTGCAAAACTCCTCTGACAGCAAAACGATCGCCCAAACGGCCTTAGCTTATAACAGCGGTAAACAAACATCAGATTTGCGAAAATCTGTCAAGCAAATTTTGGAAAATCAACTCAAAATAGGGGAAGTAGACAGCGCGACCTTAGTTGGAAAAAATCGGCAGATAGTTGTTAGCGTTAACGCCAACCCGGAGGGGAAAAGTTTTAAAGAGCAAAAAATAGTAGATCGAGTATTCGCTGCAAAAGAGCAAATTACCGCCACCGAAATCATTGCCAAATCAGAAGTTCAGAAACAATTGGGATCTTTACCTGCGGGAAATGGCGATCGCCCTGTGCTCGTCCGCTACGCAGCAATTCCCGTAAAACATCCAAAAAATCAGACAGTGATTGCTGCCTTAGTCTTAAGAAAAATTATCACCCAAACGTCGGCAGTCGCTAACAGCGAAACCCTGAATTTACAGGGCGGCGGATATCACGCTATCTACGCACCGCTGGCTGACGGCAAATTTGTCTTGGCAAGTTCGCAAGCAGTTACAAAAAACCAACAGTTGCCAGACTTAAATTCGATCGACAAATCTCTCCTAAAATCTGCACTCGCCGACGGCAAATTAGTCACCGGGAACGTACACATAGGCCGTCAAACTCATGCAGTAGCTGCCAAACCCCTCCGCAATTTAGCGGGAAAACCCGCAGCCATTTTAGTGCGATTCATCCCCAAAACCTCAATCGAAACTGGGTGGGGCAACAATTGGCTGCTGCTGGCACTGTCTGCCGCCGCCCCCCTCGCCTTGGCAGTTGCAGTCGCCCGCCGGATTGCCAAACCCGCTAACTCAGATTTATCAACAGCAGAGGGGAATGGGGCATCTAACTCCAGCGCCGAACCGCAGCCGCGAGCCCGGAAGTCCGCTCTAATTTCTGACAATTTAAATTTAGGCGAATTCCCCGCTTTATTCCCAAAAAAATCGAGTTTAGATGGTCAATTAGCGATCACTTTTCGATATAAAAAATTTGCGGGCGCTCCTCTTCGGGGGCTTCGCCAACGCCCGATCGCAAATCCCCACATCCCCCTCGCTTTCCCACCCCTAGAATTGCCCGCAACCTCCGTCTCAAACGAGTCGCGGCCGGTAAATACAGAACTAGAAAAAAGCGCGATCGCCTTAAATCTAGTCCAGGAAGCTTGGCAAGACTTAAATCGCCTCAACTGGGAATTGCAGCCAGAAATACTCGATCGCCAAAACACTCAAAAAGCCCTGCGAAAGAGCGAAGCACTGCTGCAAGCGATTTTAGACAACTCAACAGCAGTAATTTACATCAAAGATGTTGACGGAAAATACCTGCTCACCAACCGCCATTTTGACAATTTGTTCGACATCGCAAAAGAGCAAATAACAGGCAAAACCGACAGCGATATTTTTCCCGAAGACAAAGCAGCAGCCTTGCGAGAAAATGACTTGAAAGTTCTCGAATCCTCCTCGCCCCTAACCATCGAAGAAATCATCCCTCAAGACGACGGCCCGCACACTTATATTTCTCTTAAATTTCCCCTCTGTAATTCTGAAGGCAAAGCTTATGCAGTCGGTACAATTTCTACAGACGTGAGCGATCGCAAACAGGCCGAACTCACCCTAGAAAAAGCCAAGGCAGAACTAGAAATAGAAGTCGAACAGCGCACGCTATTCCTCAAACAAGCCAACGAACTATTGCGGTTTGAACTCGCCGCCAGAGTCCGCGGCGCCATCACCGTCAGACAAATGACGGCTCAGGTAGCCCGACACGCCAGAACAGTTGACGGCATTCTCGGCGCTTCCCTTGACCTAATTTTTCTAGTAGATCGATCTGGAAAATACACTTATGTCAGCCGCACCGCCGCTCAAGCAGTCGGCCTCAATCCCAGAGATATGATTAGCAAAACCTGGCGAGAATTAGGCTGGTCGCCACAAATTTTACAGCAGGTTGAGGACGATTGCAGCGCCGTATTTGCCACAGCCGAGCCCAAGAAAGGCGAAGTAATTGTCCCCACCGCAATCTGGGGAACCCGCGACTACGAGTACATTCTCAGCCCGGTTTGTGCGACAGACGGCAGCGTCGAATCCGTAGTAGCGACGCTGCGGGATATCACCGAACGTAAAGACGCTGAGGAAGCGTGGCAGTTGGCCAAAGAAGCCGCAGAACTAGCCAACCGCGCCAAGAGTGCTTTTCTGGCAAACATGAGCCACGAGTTACGTACTCCCCTCAATGCGATTATCGGCTACAGCGATATGCTGGTGGAAGATGCCCAAGAGGTAGGCAACTTAGAGGTAGTCTCGGATTTAGACAAAATTCGCACTGCTGGCAAACACTTGCTGCGGCTGATAGAGGACATTCTCGACATCTCCAAAATTGAAGCTGACAAGATGGAGATTTACCTCGAAAGCTTCGATGTTGGAGGCTTAATCGAGGAGGTAGTAACAACTATCAAACCGCTAATGGATAAAAACGGCAATACTTTGCAAGTATTGAGTTCTGACAATATCGGCGCGATGCACGGCGATTTGATGAAAGTGCGGCAGGTAATGCTGAATTTGCTCAGCAATGCTGCTAAATTTTCTGCTAATGGGACGATCGTGCTTACTGTCGAAAGAATTACCAGTGAAGAATTAAAAAATAAATATCAACCGAGAGTTCCTCAACTGTTAATTTTGGATGCAGAATTTTTAATTTTCCGAGTGACGGACACGGGCATCGGCATGACAAAAGAGCAGCAAGAGCGACTGTTCCAACCTTTTACCCAAGCCGACAATTCAACTACTCGCAAGTACGGCGGTACGGGTTTGGGACTGACTATCAGTCAGCGTTTTTGTCAGATGATGGGCGGCGATATTGAAGTTACTAGCGAGTTAGATTGCGGTTCTACTTTTACTGCTTGTCTGCCTGCTTCATTGTTTAGGCGATCGGAATTTTAACAACAATTGTGCCGATTCGCCGTAATAACTTCAGTCATCAAAATTTCTTGAGCACTAAATTACTCACTACAAACCGATTTTACAGGACTCGATCTTAACAGATAACTTTTGTACACAACCGGTCCTTGCCAATTATATGAATTACCACACATTTAGCCACAAAAATCAAGTTTTCCGCCACAGACATGGCATTTTGACAAAAAGTTTATTTTTGTTCCTGATGGCGGGTTGTGCGTGCCTCGGAGCATTGCTGCAGGAGCAATCTGCTGCCTTTTCCCAGCAGCCGGTCTGCCCGACTGGCAACGCTGCTAATTTCCCCTCGCCTCCGCTTTCGCAAACCGAAAAAAGCGTGCCGAGTCTGTGGTTAGCTCAAAAACAGTTTGGCGGGAAATTGCTCGATCGCTGGTTTGTCGATCCCGGCAATACTTGGGTAATTCTCATAGTCAACCGCCAACTTTGGAGTTTGCTCGATTATATGGAACGCTATCAGTTTGTTAACCGCTTTGGCACTGTCGCCAGGGACTACGGTTACAATGTGCGAGTTTGCAACCGTCAAGGCACTGCTTTGGCAGTTTATTCGTGCAAGGGCGATCGGCTTAGCTGTCGCATTGATTTAGAATCTCTCTCAAATCCCCGTCTTCGAGGAAGGGTGAAAGGATTTTAGTAGGGTGCCCGGAAGCGAGTTATTTTCTGGATAATCGATAAATCAAGAGCTGACGCACCGTGCCTTTGAGCTGATAAATGCGGTTTATAATACGTAGAAAAAAATGAAAACCAACCTTGAGCTTCCTGCTGAATTAGAACCTTTTCGCGAAGAAATTGAAAGTTCAGAAAAGCCTGTTATCAAAATCACTTACGAACGAAAGGCGACTGATTTCTGGTCAAGCAAATTTGGCGGAGTGCCTTACTTGCCGAAAGGTTACGATTTTCCCAAAGATAGTGATGGAAAATATATGCACCTTTTGGCACAACTCAATTTTGAGGAAATTTTTGCCCAAGTGCCATATTTAGCCCCTTTTCCCAAACAAGGAATTTTGCAATTTTATATTAGTAACAATCTAGGTTGTTATGGAATGGATACAGACAACTTGGACAATCAAAAAGATTTCAAAGTATTGTACTTTTTAGAAGTTGACAGAAATAATTGTCAAACAGATTTTGCTTTTTTGTTGGATATCAATGAGATCTATTCAACTTTAAACAATCAAAAATTTAGTTCCTTGCAATTTTTTGACTAAAATAATTGTCCGATTGATAATCCTTTTAGTGAGCATATTTGTGAACATGATTATTTTTTACCTTTAAAGCACAAATATGTGAATAATTCTCAAGAATGTTTGGCTTTACAGTTTAGTCCTGACAATGAGTGGGTTTGCCCAGAAGACTATCAAATTAATAACATTTTTGAAAAACAAAAACTTGAACAATTCTTTGAGGTAATCAGTACAGATAATTACAAAATATTTGATTGGTATTATGCTAATTTATACGAAATTCACCATAAAATAGGGGGATACGGCTACTTTACGCAAACTGACCCTCGTGAGTATAGTCCGCAATACAAAGACCATAAATTTGTACTCTTACACATGATTAGTGATGATGAGATTTGTTGGGGTGATTGTGGAGTAGGTAACTTTTTGATTCGTGCTGAGGACTTAGAAAATTTAGATTTTTCTCAGGTGATTTATAATTACGATTGTTCTTAAAATTAAAATACTAACACTTTCCGCCCCTGCTGTTGTGTTTGTTATTTCACTGCCGTTTGTTGCTTTGCTACACACAAGGCTGGTGACTGACGAACCCTACGGTTTAAGGTGCGTCAGTTTTGATGATTTTCTCGGCGCTTTTGGGCTGGTGACTGACGCACTCTACATTTTAACTTCTCACTATTTGCCTAGTTTCTTGCCAGAGCGATCGATATTGCTGAATCCCCGCATCCCCGAAAGGCAGCAGAAAGTCGCTAGCAGCAAGAATCTTAGCATCCGGCAACAACACAGAATTAGTGCGAATAGCTTCCGGCAAATCTTCGGGTTTCATGCCGACAATTATCGGCGAACTAGCCTTAGCCAGCAAAGATAATTGAGGAGCAATCCGAGGCTGCAAGCAAAAATCAATCCATTTTTCCACTAAAGAAACTGAATTCCCTGATGCTGGTTCTACCCACAAATCTGTCCAAAGTGCAGTTCCAGAAACCGGAACTACTAAAGCAATATCCTTTTGAGTTTGCAGCAGCGGCAGCAAGTCTCCAGAGGAACCTACTGCCAACCAAGTATCGCCTAAAATTAATGGTTGCAGGTAAGCGTCAGAACTATAAAATTTAACTTGTCGGTGCAAATTTGCGAGTTCTTTTTTGAGATTGGGAACTTTATCTAATTGCTGGGTATTGTAAGATTTTCCGAGTTTTTTTAATGTTAAACCGATAACTTCTCTAGCACTGTCCGGCAGAGAAATTCGATCGCGCAATTCTGATCGCCACAAGTCTTTCCAATCTGTTGGAGTCCACCCCAAAGCCTTAAATTTGTCGGTTCGATAGGCAATTACCGTACTTCCCCAGCGGTAAGGTGCAGCCCACACTTTACCTTGAGGATCTAATTTACCCTCATCGTTGCGCCTGACGAGTTTTTGCCATCTTTCAGGCAATTGTGGCCAATTAGCAAACTTAGCAGGATCGATCGGCTTAATCAATTTTTGCCTAATTGCCAAAGTCAGCCAGTAATCTCCCAACATCACCAAGTTAGCTTGATTTTTTGATTTGGGAATTTGTTTCCACTCCTGCAACAGGGCGAATAATTCTTTTAATTGTCCTTCTTGGGTTACCTGCAAAAGCGGAGACGGTTGTACATCGCGGCTAAATTTGCTTACCAGTTGGGCCGGAATACCGTTTTTGAGCGATCGAATTTTGAGAATGGGCTTCGAGTCGCACCCTGCCGCCAATTGACTTAAAGTTAGGGTGGCGGCCCCCAATAGCAAAGACCTTCGTTTCACCTGTGAATCCGCTTTTATAAATATTGACCGATCGTTTTGTGTTCTGCAGCCAGCGAAATAATTGTTTGTCGAGTCCGCTAGTTGACGCCGATTTGTATTATTTCTTCCTCAAACACAGAGCCATTGTACTCGGTTCTGCTCCCTTTTAAGCCTGCTGCCTTCTGAGTCTGTTTTGCTCTTGCCTGATTTTACCTTCTAGTTTGTCGATCGAGTTTTCCGATGCCGAAAACTCCGTCAACTTAACGCCTAATTTCTCTGCTCCAAGTTCCTTTGAGCCAATTTTGCTCGTCAGCGGGGGCGATCGACTGCATCTGTGTTACATTTTTTAATATAACGAAATAAGGAGAGCGTTGCCCTCTGCCACGGGAGGATGCTTTTTTACACAACCGAAGTGAAAAATCCTTTTTAAACCCGCGACAGCTTAATAACTAAACATCCACTCATCTGAATTCTGAAAGCCCTGGCGAGAGCGGAGTCAATCTAATAGGACGCTCCGCACTCCGACTCTCAGGAACCGGATGTTTTAAATCGGATTGAAGGTTTGAACGAAGTATGGGGGTTAAAAAACCCGGTTCCTGCGTCTAAGACTATCTAAAACCTAAAATCTAAAATCTAAAATCGACTCACGAAAGGGGATCGATTATCTTCAAGCTGGCTCCCTAAATCTACCGTCAGGATTGGGAACACAACAATTACGTCAAAAATTAAATAATTTAGTGATAAATCCAAGTTATGTAAAGATTTACCTAAAATGTAAAGATATAAGTTACGAGCAAAAGGATGATTGTATGGAAGCGCTCCGCCAGCAAGTTACAGTATTGAGCCAACAAGTCGATGCCCTCTACAAACTCATAGAAAACCTCAATGAAAAGCTCTTGGAGTCTGCCAAGGACACGAAGCTGACCCAGCAACAGAGAAACGATCGCTCTGGAACGGTAGGAAATGACCAAACCTCCCCCTATCAAAGCTATAGCAGTCTCGACGGGCTCCTCGAACACAAAGACATACTGTTAGATGACAGCTACTTCGACAAGAATTCTCAAAGTCTGGAAAAAGAGCTGAGCGCAGAGATTCAAATCCAGCGCTTAACAGCTCAGCTAACAGCAGCTTACAATCGAATTGCCGCCTTAGAAGAACAGTTGCTCTCGAAAAGAATGCACTCGCAACATCTAGGCGGGCCTAATTAAATATTGCTAGCGGGGATCGGGTAATAATCAAAAAAAATACAAGTTGCGTTGATTTATGCTCGTCTACTTATAGATTCATTGCATAGAGTTTTTTATCTCCCGCAAGTAGCAGGGGGAATACTGCATCAAAGTCAGATATTGTGTAGAAAATTCTGTAAATCTGAGAGTAGAAATGCTACATAAAGTGATATAATTATTCAGCCAAAACGAAGCTGAGTGAGCAGCAAAATCATGTTCGCAGCTCGATCGCCGCCTCTGAATTTTTAATGTTTAATTCCTAAGATTCCTGGACGCACAGAAAACTACAAACCCCGTTTTTAAGTGTATTCCTCGCTGCAAAACCCCAATATTTTCAGTAAAAACCCGGTTTTTTGCCTCCAGGACCCTCTAATGTTTAATTTCACACCGCGAGGCTAAAGCTTCCACAGCTTGAAGGAGTTGAGGAGGAGTCCAATTTGCAGTCAGGCCAGTGGCGATCGCACAGGCTCCCGCACCGACACCTTCTTTAACATAGCCGCGATCGTAAGCTTGCAGTTGCCCGTAGCGAGATCCAGCAAAACTTAGCTGCGCGGCTAACAGAGGCACACCGCCGATATCCGACGCAAGTCCTACAGTGTCTCCTGTAGGGTCTTCGGCCACCCAGCGCGTAGTTCCCACCGCAACTTGTTCGGGACGCCATACTAGAGCATATTCCCGGGCTAAGGCTTGCATCAAAGCATACACTGCCAACATTTGCGTGCCCCCGGCCAGAAGCACCCCGCAAGTCCGACTCGCGGCGATCGCCATTGCCGCCACCACTATTTGCATCGGATCGCCCACCGCAGCTACCAATTCCAGGGGAGTGCTGTTTTGTCCGCCAATTTCCCACTCAGCATTATTGAGTCCCGCTGTCACTGCAGCCAATTTTTGAGCGTGATTGCAGCGAGGATGAGAACTGTTAACTTTGCCCGCCGCTGCAATACCCAAACCCATTAACACGCCCAAAGCCGTAGTCGTTCCCCCAACTACGCACTCCCCTAAAATTAAATAGCTGCCATTAGTTTCAGCAGCCAATTTAGCTCCCCAAATTAATCCTTGTTCGAGCAAATGTTTGACTGTTTCGAGTTCTAAAGCATTCCCAGAAATCAGACACTTTGCCGGAGTGCCGCCCAAATCAATAGCAGGTACCGGAGGTGGGAGGGGCAAACCAGCATTAAATAGGTAAAGGGGAATTTCCAAAGCTTCGACTACAGCGCGAGATATTAGTACCGGCGAGGCACCCGCTTCTAGGGGTGGCAAAGGATATTGGGGGGACGCTTGGGGGCCGTTATACAAAAATTCTGCATCGGCTAAACAAGTAAATTGTCGATCGTGCGGCGTTGCTCCTGCTGCTGAAATCCCCGGAATTAACCCAGTAGCGGTAAATCCTAACACGCAGGCAAATATCGGTTTTCGTCCCCGATAGCGATCGAGCCACCGCTGACCCTGTTCGATTTCTGTATAAATACCAATCATAGTTAGTCATTAGTTATTAGTCATCATTTATCCGTCAACAGTCAACAGTCAACAGTCAACAATTCCCAATAACTACTCTTCATAATCGATCAAAACTTGCACCCAGCTTGGCGGCCGCGGGATTGGATTTCCTAAACGATCTAATAGCAGCAAAGCTACTAAATGCACTACAAATAAATAGACAATATTGTTAACCAAAATCATCCCGGCGGCGATCGCCCCAATTGTGTCCAAACTCGGTACATTAAGCCAGCCCAGCTTCACAAAAACCCATTCCACCATCTCTGTTACCTGGGCGGTTACGTAAACCCAGAGGTCTTGACCCACCAACGCGGACAGCAGCCAAAACCGAAAAAAGAAGCCGACAGTACCAATTACTGCACCCACACTAATAGAGAGTGACCAACTCGCTTTACGCCTCCAAAGTCCTCCCAGCGCCACTCCCATAATTCCAAAAGGCATCACGTATAAAATGCTCCGCGTCGGGCCCATCAGTACCGACAGCAGCAAACCCGATACCAAAGCTGCCATCCAAGCTGCTCGGTTGCCCCAACGCAAGTAAACTAAGGCGATGGGTATCGGGAAAAAAACCCGCAGCAAAGGCCCCAGCGGAAAGTAATAATTTACTAGCCAAATCAAGCTAGCGGTACTTGCCAAAAATGCTGTTTCTACGAGCCTTAAAGGCGCTTCCCCCGAGGCGCGCGTCCCCGGAGCGGGATTGGTGCGATCGCCAGCCATTGCTGAAATATCGGCGGTTGGCGGCTCGTTATTTGTACTGGGTGAACTACCCGAATTAGACGCAGCATCTGCTGACAAAAAATCACTCATCCGATTTTAGATTTTAGATTTTAGATTTTAGATTTTACGGGACTTGCGCCCGATACGGCTGATTCCCGATTTTACATTTTAGATTTTAGATTTTACGTGACTTGCGCCCGATACGGCTGATTCCCGGTTTCACTGTTTGGATGCCTCGCCGCCCAATTTAATATTGCTCGCAGAAACCGGGTTTAGGTAGGAACGCAAGTCTTATTTTAGATGGATTTTCTCAGCAAAAATTTTCAGCAGCATTATTTTTCGATTTTGACTTCCTGGATTACGAAAACCGAACAAGATGCGTGGTGAACGACATAATTGCTGACGCTGCCGAGAAAAGCTTCTGCGAACCCCGTGCGGCCACGCCTCCCCAACACTATTAAATCTGCGCCCCAATTTTCGGCGGATTCACAGATACAATGCCCCGGATCTCCGTCCATTTTGCAGTCAAATTCCACCTGCAATCCTTTTTGTGCTGCGGCGTCGCAGTAATTTTGCAGCAAACCCGAAGCGTGTTTTACCTCCCTTTCTAGCCGCAAACGTTGAGCTTGATAAGCTTGATCCATTAACTCGACATTCATGCCCAAATCTACCGGAATTGGCACTGCCGTCTGACCCACCGTGTTGATAGTAACGCAGTTAAATAGCATCACCTGGGCGCGATCGCTCAGAGCTAATTCTAAAGCTTGAGTGAAGACGCGGTGGCCCAGTTCAGAATCATCTAAGGCGGCGAAAATTTTCTTAAAACTCACAGCTTTACCTCCTGCGGGAAATCATCAATATCAGTTAGTTAACAGAGAGTGCTTTTGAATTAGATTCAATAAAAGCAAACTCTGATACTTCTAGACTAACAGACGCTCTAAGGCGTGGAGGTCGGGAATGCACAAAACGTCACGTTCGCGCTGAATAGTTCCTTTTTTTTCCAGCTTGCTGAGCACTCGCGTTACTGTTTCGCGAGCCAGCCCGCTGAGGCTGCTCAGTTCTCTGTGTGGCAGGTTCGGTATTTCAGTACCTCCTGTTTCCAGGATTTTTTTGCCTTGCCCCTCGGCCAAAAATAAGAGAATATCTGCTACTCGCGAGGTACTGTCGGACTCTCGCAAACGCAGGCGGCGGTTGACTTGTCGCAGGCGACGGGCCATCAGTTGAGCTAGGCGAATGCCTGCTAGCGGCTCGGTATGAATGAGCTGCACAAAATCCTGAGATGGCATATTGCCGATCAGTGTCGGGGCTAGGGTGATCACATCTGTCGATCGCGGTGCTTCTTCGATCGCGGCCATTTCCCCGAATAATTCTCCTTTCCCTAAAATATTCAGTGTTACTTCTTTTCCGTCTAGGTTGTAGGTGCGAATTTTCACCCAACCATCCAATATAAAATACACTGATGTTCCCCAGTCATTTTCGAGTAAAATCACTTGATTCGACGGATGACTGCGGGTAACGATGTGGAGAGTTGCTCTCTCGATTACAGGATCGGGTAATCCTGCAAAAAACGGAGTAGAAACTATCAATTGATTTATATTAGAATTCGGATCTCGGGTGTTAAAGCGGTCTTCCATGAGGCCATCATTTTAATTTACGCGCTTGAGCTGCGCTGGGCAGTTAGAAATAGCTTGCAGCCGAGTCATTCGATTTGAGATTCAAGATTTGAGAAACAAGGATCTAAAATCGGCAATTTTACCTCTAAAGTTTGGCGGTCAAAGGCTCAATATGGGAATTAATAGCCTCAAGCTCTGATTGGGAGCTAGAAACTTAAGAATATACCATAATTTTTTAGATATATACCACTGAGCAAATTTTATTAACAAAATTTTAGCAATGTGGCAAACGACTGAGCCGATCGAATTACCTTTGAAAACACTTCGCGAAGACAAGCTTAACACTGCTGAGAGATTTGTTGTCACTAGGCCCTGCTGTCGAGAAAGCAGAATCGACGAGCACAAGCCTGCAAGCACGGTAGACAGATCCCAAATCCGACTGCAAGCCTGAAACCTGGCAAAAGTCAGCACGATCGGCAAAATCCACAGCCATTGCGAGCCTAAAGACTGGCGCTCTTCGCGAGCGAAACCCACCTACTTCCCAGCCAACTTTTCTGCTACCCCAAGATTATTGTACCATTAGTATCTAGCCATGAAGACAGATAAAAGGCTATAATAAAGGGTTACTCAAACCTAGTATACGGGGACAATCCCGAATCTTGGCATCCCAAATCGCAACTTGTTTGAGGTTTTTTCCAAGTCGGTGAAAGATCAAGAGACAGTGGCGCGCCACCATGCTAAGGAAACTTGCGGTGACAATGTGCGGCCCGCCGTTCCAGCCGGTGAAGGCAAAAGTTCGTCGGGATCGCACCTCTTACGAGCAGGAATCAGCCTCCGGGTCGGGAAACTCGCTCGCCCCTGAGCCGCAAAATTTGACAGCACTTGCAATTGATAGAAGCGGGCATTTGGTGGGGAAGTACCGGCTAACCTATCATCAAAAAAATGGGCGGAGGGAAGCGGAGGGCCCAAACCCCGTCCTTTTAGGAAGGCTTTACATGAATTATTGTTAAGCTCTACCATTTCACACAAGACATGCTAGTATGTGAAATAGCTTACTTAAGGTCAGCATGACACTCAAAGCCTTCAGCTATCGATTCTACCCAACGCCGGAACAAGAAAGTTTGTTGCGACGTACTTTGGGTTGTGTTCGTTTGGTCTACAACCGTGCTTTAGCCACAAGAACCGAAGCTTGGTACGCAGAACACAAACGGGTAGGCTATGCTGAGACTTCTTCCATGTTAACCGAATGGAAGAAAACCGAAGAACTAGATTTTCTGAACAAAGTTAGCTGCGTGCCATTGCAGCAATGCTTGAGACATTTACAAACGGCTTATACCAACTTTTTTGATGGGCGGGCACAATATCCTAACTTCAAAAAGAAACGCAATGGTGGTAGTGCAGAATTTACCAAGTCAGCATTCAAGTTCAAAGATGGACAAGTCTACCTAGCAAAAAGCACAGAAGCGTTACCAATTCGCTGGAGTCGGACACTACCTGATGGTGCAACACCATCAAGCTTAAGCGTAAAGCTTGCACCATCAGGTAGGTGGTCAGTTTCTCTGCTGGTGGATGTTGAAATTGAAGCATTACCCAAAACAGATAATCAAGTCGGTATCGACCTGGGAGTTACAAGCTTGCTCACTCTAAGCACTGGCGAAAAGATTGCCAATCCCAAAGGATTCAAGGCAAAATATCGCCAGCTTAGAAGAGCGCAGAAAGCTTTAATTCGCAAGCAAAAAGGGTCAAAAAACCGTCACAAAGCACGGCTTAAAGTAGCGAAAGTGCATCAAGAAATCACTGATGCAAGGAAAGATAATCTTCATAAGCTAACAACGCGGTTGGTGCGTGAAAACCAAACCATCGCCGTAGAAGACCTAGCTGTGAAGAATATGGTCAAAAACCCCAAACTTGCCGCTTCTATAAGTGATGCAAGTTGGGGGGAATTAGTCAGACAACTTGACTACAAGTGCGATTGGTACGGTCGTACTTTAATTAAGATTGACCGATGGTTTCCGAGTTCAAAACGGTGTGGTAATTGCGGACATATCGTTGACAAGATGCCGTTGAATATCCGGGAATGGGATTGCCTTAATTGCGGGACGCACCATAACCGAGACATCAACGCGGCAAAGAACATTTGGGCGGCAGGGCTTGCCGTGTCAGTCTGTGGAGCGACCGTAAGACCAGAACAGAGTAAATCTGTTAAGGCTGGTGCGAAATCCCCTAGGGGACGGAAGCAGAAACCTAAGTCGTGAGTCTTAGGAATCCCCGTGGGTTTACGCCGGGGTGGATGTCAAAGGCAATAGAAGTTATCCGAAGACAAAACGTTAATTAACAGTTGTCACAAAATATTAGTAAATTATTGACTGACTCGCATTCAGGATACAAGCCCCCGGATTCATTCCTTCGCAGACTCAGGACGGAGAAATAAAAAACCTGTATCCGAGAAACTTGCCCCCCGAATTTATCCGTGGGGTCAATGCTTCAATTTTTTAATCTAAAATCTAAAATCTAAAATCGATTGACGGACTCGCATTCAGATTATTCTATCTATTGGCATCGCTGCCACCTGACTTCAATCTTTTTTCGGTAAAGTTTCTCCCAAGCCGCATTCCCAGAGGTTCCGCCCTTGAATTCTCAGAAGTACAAAATTCAAGCACTGATTGCTGAGATAGACGAGGTACTCAGCAAGCCCGCACCCCGCTTGCCTTGGACGGGTTCTCTTGATACTGTCCACCAGCGCCAACTTTTAGAGCGAGTTCGCGCTTATCTGGTTTCCTCAGACTCAAAGCTAACGGTCGCAAAGGCCCCCGCCCGCCCAAATGTGCCCCCGCAACCAGTTCCAGTTCCCAAAGTGCCTCTGCCCGCCTCTCGCCCCTCAGCCGCAGAGCAAATCATGCTTGCCGTAACCGGAGAAATCAGCCACCTGCGTTCAAGCCTGACAGGGCCGCTCCAAGAGGACATAGAAGCTCTGCGGCAAGAGCAGCAAGCTCTAGTTCAAGAAATCAAACAGCTAGAAGCAAAACGGCAGCAGCAACAATCCCTAGCTCAGCAACAAGCCAACCAACAGCAAATCATTGCTGAATTCTTGCAGGTACTGACTGCCCGCTTGGAAGAAACCTTGACTAGCGATTTCTCCCAAATTCTAAGTTCGCTAGAAAATCAGTTATTGCAAAGCAGCGCAGCACCATACTCTTTGGGCAGTGCGCCTGATGAACAATCGGCTATGGACGTAACACTTAACCGACAAACCTCAGAAGAACACCCGCTGCTGACGCCGGCTCAAAGGTTGGAGCAAATGCAACTGTTCCAATCTCATGCTGACAGTCTGCTGATGAGTCTCGATTCTAGGATGGCTATCGTGTTCGAGGCTTTGCAAGCAAATGTGCAAAGCTATCAAGCTTCCTTGAGACAAGAACTCGAAAATATGTACGGTTTGAGCCAGCAGAGCGAGGCGATGTTCGCCGCTTTGGTCAACCACTTGGCCTCACAGTTGGGGCGAGAAGCGTCTTCCTACGTTCAACAGCCGATCGATTTAGCAAATAATCTCGAAACCGTCACCCCAACAGCAGCCGATCAATCTCCTGTCGCTCCCGCCCTTTCAAATACTGCTGAGACTCTGACGGGAGACTCGGTGCAGGAAATTCGCACGGGCGAATTCGGAGAACAAGACAGATTGCCCTACGCGGGTACAGAAATTTCTCCACAATTCAGACAGTTGAGGCGCGACCGCGACCGCATTCAAGCCCCAATTTTGCTCCCAAAGTTGGAAGATAATTTGTTGGGTTCTACCCCAGAAATATCTCGAAATGCAACTCGGTTTACGGGCGGCGAGTCGGACAATAGGTTAACAGAAACAGACGAAGAAATTGAGGATTTGTATGCAAGTTTGTTCGCCGGAGAATCGGTTCCTGAAGTAGAATTACAAGCCGAAAGTTTTCCGGTAGACGATACTGTTGAGAAAAAAAGTGAAGGTGTAGAATATCCAGCAGCGACGGATAAGGGAACTGCCGAATCGCTAAAAATGACCGAAAGTTTGTTTGTAAATCTGCTGGATGAAGGCGAATCTCGGGAAGAGATTTTAGTAGATGAAGATTCAGAATTTGTAATGGGTAATTCTGTAGACTCTCTCACTTTAGATATGGCCGATTTATTTGAACCGCCAGTGGTAACAGGACCTCAAGTTTCAGAAGCATCACCCTCAACTGCTGAGGTGCAAATTGACGCGGACGATCGAGAAAATCTAGAAACGGGTCAAAACCTCAGCGAGCAGTTCGGCGCTACAGTGCCTCAATCAGCAGCTTTGCCGTTGAGAACGCCTGTAGAAATTAGCCCTCACCGCCCCACTGCCACGCCCCATGTGCCAAGTGTCGGCGATGTTCAAACTGGTGAGTTCGACTCATCCTCGCAGCGCCTTGATGATGGGTATATCCAAGCTTCGCCGGACGAGGATTTGCTGCCGGTTGAGGCATTAGAAGATGACCTCGATCGAGCTCTTAATTTGGACAACAATACTCTGGAACTGTTGGAGGCAGACCTCTACAATCTGGAGGGATTGGAAAATACTAGCTCCCGGCGATCGAATTTCTCAGCCGCTAACAGCTTCGATTTATCCGCGAGTTCCCCCGATGAGGGCGGTGCAAAAAATCCCTTTGCGGAGGTGGCAGAGGAAGAACTCGGCACGCTGGAGGATTTGTTCTCCGATGTGTTGGAACTCTCGTCTGATGATGAACCCTTTGTTTTGGAAAACGAACTTGAGGATGATTTGTTTGCGGAGGAAGACGGCTCGAATTTGACGCTAGACGAGATTTTGGCTAGTTTGACCGAGACCGATCGATCTTTGACTGATTCTCCCCCTCCAGAAACTGTCGAAACTAACGAACTGCGATCGAGTCCTCCAGAAAGTAAAAAAAAAACCTAATTTCGACAGAGAGTAAAGCAGGAATTGTTGAGGGAAAAACCGAGTTTAGCGAGTTTGCCGGGACACAGCAGCAAGACTGGGCTGGGCATTCTGCAGCAGGTGCGATCGCCCCATCCCCAGAACGCCGGAATTATAGCTGGTATTTGGGCATTGATTTCGGTTCCAGCGGCCTGTCTGCTGCTTTGCTCGATCGCACCAGCGGCCAGTTGCACCCGATTTACTGGGAAGCATCGCAGGCTGAGGCTTGGCCTTGGCCAGCAGACGCCAGCTTTCGGATTCCCTCGGCTGCGGTGCTGACGGAAACAGCCCCAGGAAGCCGAGAATCAGAGGTGACAGTCAAGTCGGTGGGACTCCGACCCCAGGCTTTGGCTGCAGGAGAATTTTTATTGGAAAATTTTAAATTGCCTTTAAAGGTGGGCATTCCTTATCAGCGGGAGGCTGCTGGGATGTACGAACCGCTGTTGCAGTGGTCGCCCTTGCAGGCTTTTTCGATCGCCTTGCCCCTGCAAGGTGTGCGGGCACTGCTGGCAACTTTGAATCCGAGGAAGCAGGGGCAAAAATTTGCCGAATCAGGGGAAAGTTTGGATTCTGCACCAAGGGCGAATGTTGCAGGATTGCCAGTTTCTAATTTAATCTGTAGGGCTTTGGGACTGACGCCAGAAACTCTCGATGCGGCGCTTTTAGACTTGCGGGGTGTAATTTTGGGGACTCCGGCCGGTTGGTCGGATGTTTATCGGTTTAATCTGCGGGAGGCTGTTTTGGGCGCGTCTCTGGTGGCTTCGAGTTCGCAAATTTTTGTGGTGGAAGATGCGATCGCCACTTTGCTTGCTGCTGTAACTCCTGTGAAAAATGGTATGGAAGTCGAGTCCTCAGCCGCGGATTCTGCTAAGGACGCTGAAGAAGCTGCACCGCTGAGTGTGAATGCTTCATCTTTTAGCGGGGGAACTTTGATTTTGAATGCGGGGGCGGCGACGGTGGAATTAGCTTTAGTTGAGTTGCCATCCAATCTTCAAGATTTAACTCGTGCTAATTTTACTTGCCACAGTTTTGCTTTTGCTGGCGATGCTTTTGATCAGGATATTATCTGTCAGTTGTTGGCTAAAAATGAAACTTGGGGAATGTCGATCGATTTGCCACGTCCGGGGCATCCAGATTTGCCGAGCCGCTATCAATTGCAGCAGCGGTTACAAGGTTCTGCTTTTGGCCTGCAATTGTTAGAGGCGGCAAGGCAAATAAAAGTTATTTTGCAACATCAAAAAAGTTTTGTTTTGGATATTGACGAGCACCATTGGGATGTGAAGCGCAAAGATTTTGAAAGTCTAGTTTTAGTGCCTTTTGTGCAGCAGTTGAACCGCGAATTGAATGCTTTGCTCAGCCGCGCCGGAATGTCGCCGGTGGGGATTAATCAGGCGATTTGTGCAGGAGGTATGGGTGCTTGGCCTGCGATCACCCGCTGGTTGCGGCAGAAGCTGCCCAATGCGATCGTCGTTCAAGACCAGGAATTGCAGGTTGATCGAGATATTTTTGAGATTCAAAATTCTACATTAAATTCTGTATCTCAAAGTACCAATTTTTCCCAAAAAATTGGTCGCGTTGCCTGCGGGTTGGCGAGTTTGGCTCTCTACCCTCAAATTTTGGGTGTGTCGCAGCAGCAGTACAGCGACTTTTTTCTGCTGTGGGAATTAATGCAGGTTTTGGGTGAGGAAACTCTGAGCTTTCAGGAAATTTTGCAGTTGTTGGAACGCCAGGGCGTGAATACCCGCACCTGCGAACCCCGCATTTTGCGGATTTTGGAAGGAAATTTGCCGGCGGGAGTTGTGCCTACGGAGGAGGATTTCATGCTGTTGGCCGAGGAGTCGAGACAAAATCCCGATTGGGAAGCAATTTTGGCCGAGCCGCTTTTCTTTGAAGATGTCTCACGGGGTTATCGTTTGAATCTCGAACAGGCCTCTGTTGTTCGCGAATATTTAGGCAAACTCGCTTCTAGCAGCCAGCAAAAATTGTTAGAGCCGCTAACACTGGCTTGGGATGTTCGCACCGATATTTATCGCTAAACGGCAAAAAATCGGTTTCTCAGTTGAATCCTTCCTATCTTCCCAGAAGATTCCTAGCAGAAACCGATTTTTTTGCGTCTAGGACTTAGTTTTTTATGTAAATGTACTTAAGTTTACCTAAAGTTTATACGTTTTTATAAAAAATACACAGAAACTTTATAAAAGTGTTGTTGCTTTTTAAAGATTGTGCAAAGCTCAGCATTTCAGGTTCTGCAGATTTGGGATGGCTAATAAGATGGACGTGGGATCTCGTTAAAGTTGAGACAAATCAAATGAAATTTCCCATGGGTGCCTCGTCGAAATCATCAGTATTATCCGAAATGCGATTCTTATTTTTTCAAGAATCTACTTACAAAGATTGTGTATCAAAAAATTCGGTTCACCGATCCGTAAGGAGCAAGGTCAAGCGGGCGATCGATATTTTGGGCTCGCTGCTGGGACTGGCAATTGCTGCAGTGGTGGCGGTGCCGGTGGCCGTGGCGATGCTGTGGGACAATCCGGGCCCGCTGCTCTACAGTCAAGTCCGCTGCGGCTGCAAAGGGCGGCTTTTCAGAATGTGGAAATTTCGATCGATGGTTGTCGGTGCAGAAAACCTCAAACATTTAGTTAGGAACCAAGCCAAGGGTCACATTTTTAAGAATGAAAATGACCCGCGAATTACGCGCGTCGGCCGCTTCTTGCGGTGCACGAGTTTGGACGAGTTGCCTCAATTCTGGAACGTGTTAGTCGGCGACATGAGTTTGGTGGGAACTCGGCCGCCAACTCCTGATGAAGTTGCTGCCTATGACGAGTTCCACTGGCAGCGTTTGAATGTCAAACCCGGTATGACTGGGGAGTGGCAAGTCAACGGACGGTCTGGAGTTAAAGACTTTGACGAGATTGTACTCATGGATCTCGACTATCAGCGCAAATGGTCTGTTGTCTACGACATCACTCTGATTTGCAAAACAATTTGGGTGGTGTTGAGGAAAAACGGCGCGTGTTAATAGACTTGCTGTTTTGGGGTGTTTTGGGATTTTAAATTTGAGGAAAAAACAGGGGATGAAATAGTAGGAAACGGATTAAATATATGTTAATAGAATTAGCGATTGGTGACGCTTATGGTGCTGGTTTTGAATTTGTTGACCAGCAGACGATCGCATTGTACAACAATCTCAACGGGTACATCAAGCATCCCCGTCACGACATCCAGCCTGGATGTTATACCGACGATACGCAGATGAGTTTAGCCGTCGCAGAAGCTATCGTCAGCCGAGAACCTTGGACACCGGAACTTTTAGCCACCAAGTTTGTTGCAGCTTTTCACCGCGATCGGCGATTTGGTTATGCTGGCAAATTTTACACTTTTTTGCTGCAAGTTCAAGACGGAAAAGAATTTTTAGAAAAAATTCACTCCGCTAGCGATAAAAGCGGATCGGCGATGCGAGCCGGCCCAATTGGCATTTTTCCGACTGTTGAAAAAGTCATCGAAAATGCTACCATTCAAGCTGCAATTACTCACAACACTCCCGATGGCATTAAAGCAGCTATAGCCGCAGCTTTGATGTCCCATTACTTTATTTATCAGCTAGGTTTAAAGAAAAATTTGGGGAATTTTCTAGAAAGGCACGTCGCTGGTGAATGGTCGATACCTTGGCAAGGAGAAGTCAGCGCTAAAGGTTTGGTCTGTGTCAGAGCAGCTATTACTGCTGTCATGCGAAATGATACTATGAGCAAACTGCTTCAAGATTGCATTGCATTTTCGGGAGATGTGGATACAGTAGCAACTATTGCTTTAGCTGCTGGTTCCTGTAGCAGTGAAATTGCCCAAGACCTGCCAGAAAATCTGGTACAAGGATTAGAAAATCAATCTTACGGTCGAGATTATATCATAGAACTGGATCGACAGTTAATGAATTGCGAGATCGACTTCTGACTTCTTCCTGAGATAGGTTAAATTCATTAAATCCCTTAAACTGTTTCGTTGCCGAACTTCTTTCTATTAGGACTAAGGCCAACTGTCACAAATAGGGTTAAATTTTAGGTATGTAGTTGCACTTGGGCGCTCTTTCCTAAGCTAAGAGCGCTAAAGCGCAGCTACATACCTTTGTGTAATTTTCCAGTTGGCCTTAGTCCTATCTATTATGAATTTGCCTAATTTGATTACTTTTTCTCGCTTGCTGGGAGTACCTTTCCTGCTCTACGGTTTGTACGACCCAAGCGCGCAAAGCCGCTGGATTTGCACCGCAATTTTTGTAGTAGCTGCGGCTACTGATTGGCTGGACGGCTATTTGGCTAGGAAGCTGAATCAAATTACCGATTTGGGTAAGTTTCTCGATCCTTTGGTGGATAAATTGTTGGTTCTCGCGCCACTTTTAGTGTTGATTGAGTTGGGTCGAGTCCCGGCTTGGGGAGTATTTTTGATTTTGGGCAGGGAGTTGACGATTGCGGGGTGGCGTGTTAATAAAACTACGATTTCGGGAGCTAATATTTGGGGCAAATTGAAGACGGTGAGTCAGATTGTGGCGATCGCACTTTTAATTGCTCCTCTGTCTGAAGCGTGGAATTTTCCCGCATTAATTGCTTTTTGGATTTCTGTGGCTTTAACTTTGATTTCTGGCGCTATTTATTTGTGGCCGGAAAAGACTGGTGACGAAAAGTAAGCTACCTTCTTGATTACTCGTCCCCAAGCTATTCCTGGTAACGAGTTAAATTCCTATTAAACTAAGCCGAAATTAAGCGAGCTTTCGGTTGAGGAATATAAGGCCCCAATTCCTCAGCCGTTTCAATCCACTCCTGCATAACAATCTGGATATTTTGTAGTGCTTCTTGATAAGTTTCGCCATCCGCAGCGCATCTGGGTAATTCCGGCACTTCGGCAATAAATGCTTGGTCTTCTTGACTCCAGTAGAGGATAATTTCATAGCGAAGCATCGTTTTCACCTCCTCGTTGGTGTTTGAGAATTACCTCACGAATTTGCCTGACTTGATAGGCTTTGGCTTGCGAGCCTTTGGGTTGAAGATTTAGGATTTCTTCAACACCATCTTTAGCAAATAAATATGTGGTGACTGCCGCGAATCCGTTCCTCAAAGCCGAGTCTGCGTAAAAGTTGGCAAAGTTGAGCAAAGGGTATATTGGCGTCGGTATTACCAAGTAAGATTTTAGCTAGCAGTTTGTCTGGTTGACTCACGCTCTATCCAAGTTATCAGTTATTTTATGATTGCATATTTCTGAGCTGGAGAGCAAACTTTACTCAGCAGTTAGCAGTCAGAAGTCAGATTGAAAAGTTCTGCCTTCTGACGAATGCCTTCTGCCTTAATAATGACTCCCAGATTTCCGGTAATGCACCGCTGTCACCCCGTCATTTTTCAGCAAATGACCGTTTTCAACCGCTGCATAAACTATCCAGTGATCGCCACATTCCATCCGACTTATCACTTCGCATTCCAGATAAGCTAAAGCATCAGTCAAAACCGGACAGCCGTTGCTAGCTTCCATTGTTTCGACTCCCGCAAATCTGTCTTCTCCGGGAGCAAAGTTTTTCATGAAATACTTCCGCAACTGTCGCCCTTCGGCTAAGATGTTGAGCACAAACTTATCTCCGGCATACATCAAAGCTTCGATCGATCGATCTTTGGCCACCGCAATCGTCACACCGGGCGGATTAAACGTTGCTTGCGACACCCAGGAAGCCAGCATCGCACTGCTAACGTCCCCCCGCTTCGCCGAGAGTACGCACAGCGAACCAACGAGTCTCCCTACGGCTTGTTCAGTGCGATCGCTACCCGCTGCTAACTGCGGTTTCGGTGCCCGCAATTTTTGCGATCGAATCAAAGCTTGAGCAAAATCCGTTCCCGCTTCTTTGCACTCGTGAATCGTCGCCGCCGTCGGCGTAAATTTTGCTCGAATCGGCTCAAATCCAATTCGATAGCCAGCATCTTTCAGTTTGTTTTCCACTAAGTCGATCGCCTCTCCACTCCAGCCAAAAGAACCGAAAACCCCCGCTAATTTGCTCTTAGTTGCTGTAGATAAAACAATTCCCAAAGCTGTTTGAATTTGCGTCGGAGCGTGTCCTGCTAGCGTGGGAGTTCCGATGATAAATCCCGCGCATTTCTCTATCGCCTCTTTAATTTCTCCCGGTTCGGCAAATTCGCAGTTGATACTTTCCACCCCAACGCCGGCTTTCGTAATTCCTTTGGCGATCGCCTGCGCTAAAGTAGCCGTATTTCCGTAAGCAGAAGCATAAATCAAAGCAACTGTCAAGTCTTTGGAATTTTGTTGCTGGCTCCATTCGCGATACAAATTGCTGAGTTCATTAAGACCGTAACGGACGATCGGGCCGTGACCGGGAGCATAAAATGCTGCTGGTAAATCGGCGAATTTATCCATTGCGGTCAGCACTTGTTTTGCCTGAGATGCGTGCAGGGAATCGTAATAATAGCGCCGGTCTTCGCTGTAAACGCTCCACCCTTCATCGAATACTTGGTCGCCGCAAACGTGAGCTCCAAATAGTTTGTCCGTGAACACGATTCGAGTGTGCGGATCGTAGGTGCAAAGTTGATCTGGCCAGCGAGGAGTTGGAGTCGCGATGAATTTTAAGGCGTGACCTTTTCCTAAGTTGAGAGTTTCTTCTCCCCGAACGATCATAATGTTTAATTCTTGATCGGGAAAAGCGGCTCGTAAACTAATTGCGGCGGGATTAGTGCAAACAAAAGCTACTTCTGGAGCTAGTTCTAACAGAGCTTTAATTGTTACTGACCTGTTAGCGTTGAAATGCCCCAAAATCACGTAATCCAGCTTGGTCAAGTCCACCCGTTGCTGCAAAAATTCCAGGTAGTTTTGAGTAAAAGATTCCCCGGGCGGGTCGAACAAAGCAGTTTTGTCGGCTTGAATAATATAGCTATTGGCTGTCGTACCCTTTTGCAGGGAATACTCGACTTCAAATTTGAGTCTGTCCCAAGTGCGCGATCGCAGAATAAAAGTATCGAGTGCGATCGGGATAAACTGCACGTCGCGGGGTTTGGCATCAGATGCGAGTCTAGGAGTCAAAGTGTTAGTCATTTATTGCACCTATGAGAAACTGAACTACTGAACTTCTTTTGATTTCGTGCCAAAACTTGGTATCTACAATGTCAAACCTTGCGCCTCGACCCTGTAAATTGGTATCCAGGTCAGTCAGAAATTCCCTGGTTTTCAAATCATCCCCAATTTGGATAAAGCTCACTCCAATTTCTTCATCTTGCTCTATTTTATTGGCCGCACTTACAATAATTTCAGCGACAGCAGCGGTATTTTCTGGTTTTTGATCTAGGACTGCAACAATTATTGCTCCGTTCTTCCCTGTGGGATTTGGTTTGCTTGCGAAATAATCGTTAAAAGTTGCTTTCAGAGCTTCTTCCAAATTATTGGCAGTCGGGTTTTCTGAATCCGGTTCCGTATTTTGTCGCTGCAAAATTTCAGCTAACCGGGCAACATTTGAATTTTTATACTTCCACATAGGAGTAGAAGCTTCGTAAAGGGTGATGCCGTCGCTGTCAAATTCCTGACATTTTTTTGCTAAGTCGATCAGAGATGCCTGTGCTTCTACCCACTCCTCGTACCAAGGATGTTGAGGGTTTCTGCTGGCATCACTTCTGGCAATAATAATTGTGTAATCTCGGTCTTCTAAAAGATTGGCAGGCATTGGCAATTCCCCTAGTTAAAATGGAGTCTAAATGACAACTGTTTGCCCGGTTTGCTGCTTGTGGCGCACCCAACACCCAGAACCGGGTAAGGTGCGCCACAAGCACCCAAAGTTGAGAGTTTTTGCGTAGCCAATTGTGTCTTGGACTGTAATTGTAGGGTGCGTCAGTAGATAGTCGATGATGAAGTCGAATAAAACATCGGCTGACGCACCTTACTAATACGTTTGGGGTGTGTTGACTCAGACAGTCAATCAATATATCGTTGAATTTCCCCTTTGCACCTGACAACTGCCAACAGTCAACAGTCAACCGTCAACTGCGTCACCCTGAGCGTAGTCGAAGGGTCAACCGTCAACTGACTTCCTAATAGTGATTTCCCACTTTGCGGTGGTGAACTGCCGGCAGTGCATCGGGATTGGATACGCGGCCGCTATCGACGATCGCATATACGATATGATGATCCGAAAGTTCCATCCGGCTCACTACTTCGCATTCCATGTAAGCCAAAGCATCTGTCAGAATGGGAGAACCGTTCGTTGCTGGTTGAGTTTTAACTCCCGCAAATCGATCGGCACCAGGAGCAAAACGCTTTAAGAAGTGCCTCATCAAAGTTTGATAATTGCCTTCTTCGAGCACGTTGAGAACAAATTTATCTCCCGCGTGCATCATCGATTCAATCGCCCGATCCTTCGCAACTGCTATTGTTAAACCCAGCGGTTTAAAGCTAGCTTGAGTTACCCAAGAAGCCAGCATCGCACCGCTAACATCGCCTTTTTGGGCGGTGATGATGTACAGTCCGCCGCTGATTCGTCCCAAGGCTTTATCGAGGTCGCTGTCGAGGGATTTCATCTGTTTGACAGCTTTGTCCCGCGTCAGCCACTGTCCCAAGTCGGTGCCGGCTTCGTCGCAAAGTTGATAACTCGCTTCTGTCGGCGTTTCTTTAATTAAAATGTTGGGAAATGCTTCTTTTAAACCCAACTCTTTGAACTTGTTTCGCAGCGGGTAAATAGATACGTCATCGCCACCGCCGGATTCGCACAAACCGAAAGATTGTTTGTTGTTAGCCGCAACTAAAATTGTGTTAATGGCAGCTTCGGCATTCGCAGCAGCAGTACCACTACTCGGCGGCGAACAAATTACGATGCCGGCAGCATTACCGACAAGTTCGCGGGCTTCTTGCAAGTCGGCGATTCTCAAATCCATCATTTCCACAGCAACACCAGTTTTGGTGATACCGTGGGCGATCGCTTGGCTGAGTCGATCGCTAAATCCGTAGTCGGAAGTGTAAAATACCGCTACAGTGGTTTCTGCCTTAGCTTGCGCTTGGCTCCACTTTTTGTAGCGTCCGGTAAGTTCCACCACATTGTGCCGCAGCAGCGGGCCGTGACCGGTCGCAATTGTACCGATTTCTCCCAACTCTGCCATCCGCTTCATCGCAGCGAGTACCGATCGAGCATTGGGAGCCATCAAACACTCATAATAAAAGTGGTAATCTTCCTCAACTGCTGCTAAATCGTCATCGAAGGTGCTGTCGGTACAGTAGTGCATCCCGAAAGCGTCGCAGGTGAACAGCACTTGAGTTTTGCTGTCGTAGCTGAAAATAGTATCGGGCCAGTGCAAGTTTGGGGCCGATACAAATTCGATAATGTGACCGTTTCCTAAATCTAGTTTGTCCCCGTTTTTGACCACCAATCGCTCAAATGGTTGGTGTACAAGGTTTTCTAAAAATTGAATTGCTACTTTCGCCCCCACGACAATTGCTTGGGGTGCCAGCGCCAGCACGTCTTTGACTAAACCGCTGTGGTCTGGTTCGGTGTGGCTGATAATTAGATAGTCAATCTCTTTCGGGTCAATTTCCCCCGTCAGAATTTCCATGTATTGCTGGCGAAACTTCTCGTGCGAGGTATCGACGAGGGCTGTTTTTTCACCGCGAATGATGAATGAGTTGTAAGTTGTACCGTTTTTGAGTCCGAATTCGATGTCAAAGCGGTCTCTATCCCAGTCCAGGCATCGAATTGCCGTTGTATCAGAGGCAATTTCGACTTTTTCCACCGTCAATCTGCGTTGGACTCGTTCAGTCAGCGCTACCATCAGTGCCTCCTTGTCTGTTACCCATTACCTTATTGTCTTCATTCTGACACGTTTTTTTTGTAAATCTTTATAAATTTTCTTATGAGGCTGTTAAGTATCCCAAAAGTTATGGCATAAGGCAGTTCGGCAACGCGCACTGAATCGGGATTTAACGGATTTGAGGAATAAGGAAAATTCAATAAAATCAATTTGGGATCTATAAACAGTTGACAATAAACTTATCTCTGTGGTAATAAAACTGAGTTCAAGCGGTTGGACGATCGCTGCTTTAGAAGAATATCACTCAAATGCGATTTTCGATCGCGCGACGATTTGGATTAGGGACAATAACTCGGCATTTAAGTCAACCGAATCAAACGTAAAATGCGATCGCGCTCTATTATCCCAGATTTCTTTAAGAAGTCGGAGATTTGGGGATAATGATATAATAAAAAAATTCCACTCCGTAGTCAAAAATCTACGAATTGATGTAAAGTTATGTCTGAAAGTTCCTTTGATAAAACTAATTTGGGTTGGCAATTAGGACACGGGCAACAGCGATTGCAGGAGTGGCGGCAACTAAAAACTGCCCCAAATATACCGAATGTGAAATTGCCATCTTGGTTTGATTCCCCCATCTTGGGGGCGATCGCTAAAGCCACCTTTTGGTTAATTTTAGCATTGCTCGCCGTCTGGGCGAGTTGGCAGATTTAGCAACTGTTACGTTTTTATATTCATAATTTCAAAAAGAAGAATCAAACAACTGATGGAAGTGCGAAACAAACAATTAAAGATTTGTCCGTAGCAGAGTGGTTGTTGCGATCGCAAAAATTGCAGCAACAAGGCAAATACCGCCAAGCTTGCCGCTGTCTTTACATGGCGATGTTGCAGCGGTTAAATAATGCGGGAACCGCGGTTGACCAACCCAGCCGCACTGATGGCGAATATTTGCAATTAATCCAGCAATTACCCCAGCCGGTGCCTTACGAAACTTTGATAAGAATACACGAGCAACTATATTTTGGGAATGCGGAAGCTGACGCCTCAACCTTTGAACAGTGTCAGCAAGCTTATCAACAAATTAAGGATTAATACCAATTTTTTATGAGGCCCCGTACAATCCGATCCCCCCTAGCCCCCGGCGTCCGGGGGGGACAAGATTCCGATCTTTCGTCCCCCGTATTAAGGGGGATTTAGGGGGATCGAGATATGTGCAACTTCACATTAAATTGGTATGGCCTCCTTGCAAGGGAATCCTGTCTTGCCTGACATTGCTAACTTTGTTGTTGTCTCGCGCACTACCCGAACGAAAGTCAGTAATTGGGTGACAATGCTCGCTGCTGTTAAGCTAGGGAAGATTTTACCCGCGTACCTCGCTTTCTTGAAAAAAGCTGTAGTGAGGAATCAGACTGATAAAAAGCATTTAACTACTTGCGGGAGATATTAGTAGAGCAAGGATTCCTCGCCCTACTAACAGCCTTAAATCAGAGTAATGTCAACACCTGGCTGAGTGCCGATATTCGCACCTGGGCCAAAGCCAAAACTCACGTTTCCACCCATCAAACCTAGATTATTGTTAATCGTCAGACTAACGCTAGTTTGACCGGGAATAAAGCTAACCGTCCCTCCACTAGGAGTCCCACCAACTGGACTGATAATGGTGTAGTCTGTGCTGTATGCAGGTCCAATAGGATCAGGAAGAATGAAATAGTCGACCGAAGCCGAAACCGAAGTATTGCCAGTCCGATTAATTGTCACAGTTCCCGAAGTATTATCAAGAATAGAAACAGTAGACTGACCGTAAGAGAAGGAAGGCGGAGGCACAGGAGTATTATCAATAATGCTCAAAACTGCCACTGACGGACTAGCCACACTGCCACCACTCAAGAACAAACCCACCGTTTCAGTAGGCTCCGTGAGAGGGTCATTTGCAGTTAGAACCGGAACTTGTGCGCTAGTTTGTCCGGCTGCAAAATTGACCGTTAGAAACACACTGGAGTAATCCACTTGAGAACCCGTAGACTTAGCACTACCGCCACCCGTGCTGAACGTAATCGCACTCGGTGCCGAAACGTTGCCACCGCGAAAGATGGTAATCGGCGCACTGCTGCCCTCGGTGACGCTGTAATTAGCCGCACCGAAGAAATAGTTTGGAACGGTCGTTGCCGCCGTAGGCGTCGTCCCAGTTGGCGTCGGAGTTACCGTTGTCCCAGTTGGCGTCGGAGTTACCGTTGTCCCAGTTGGCGTCGGAGTTACCGTTGTCCCAGTTGACACCACATCATTAATCGTCAAAATTGACGGATTACTGACATTGCCACCGAAAAGCACCAAATTCAGCGTTTCCGCCGATTCCGAAATCGCATCAGTCAAAGTCGGCACGGTGAAACTAGCGGTTGTTTGCCCCGCTGCAAAATTCAACAGCCCCGTCGCCGAAGTGTAATCTGCTGCTGTGCCTGCTGAACTTGCCGAACCGTCAAGAGTCTGGTAGTTAATCGATGCAGCCGCCGTGCCACCGGTGCGAGTAACGTTAATCGTCGCCACGCCGCCTTCAGCCACCGTGTAATTCGGTTGGGCGAACTGGAAGAGACTTGGAGATGTCGGAGTCGGAGTTGGCGCCACAGTTGTTGACGCCAC
>NZ_JAUBPU010000002.1:49027-86623 GCF_036700885.1 Microcoleus sp. S13_B4 | reverse complement strand
GAACTTGCCGAACCGTCAAGAGTCTGGTAGTTAATCGATGCAGCCGCCGTGCCACCGGTGCGAGTAACGTTAATCGTAGCCACGCCGCCTTCAGCCACGGTGTAATTCGGTTGGGCGAACTGGAAGAGACTTGGAGATGTCGGAGTCGGCGTCGGCGTCGGTGTCGGCGTCGGCGTCGGTGTCACATCAATGCCTTGATATTGAATACTCCGCACTAGGTAGTCGGAACTATCGGTTCTGGTGGAGGTAGCGAGGTAGGCAGCGGTGGGGCTATCGTAGGGTTTGGCCTTGAACCGCAGTTCGTCAAAAGCAACGCTAGTGGAATTTGCTTGTATCTGGAATGTGAAATTGCCATCGTCACGATCGGCAATGAAAGTCACTCCATCTGAAGACACACCGATCGGTTTTGGAGTGATCGGAGCGTTGACGCGAGTGATCGTAAAATTGCTGGCCGATACCTCCGCCCCATTATTCCACAGTTGCAGCAAACCAACTTCATTACCTTGATCGTTCAGTGTAGTAGAACTTGATTTGGGAAGTAATCCACTCAGGCCGATCGTGGCGCTAGTAATGTCTTTGTTATCTGCCCATTTCACCTTCAGCGTCTGAGATTGATTGGTGTTGGGGTTATGGTTGATTTCTGCCCGAACTTTAGTGACATCGGTGAACCAACCAGGATAATCACCTAGGACACCAATACCAGCGGGAGCGCCGTAGCTCAACCAGCTTTTAGGGTTATCGTTCGTTGCTAAGGTGAGGTTGCTGATGGCAGTAGGGTCAGTGTAGTTCGTTTCAAAGCCATCAAAAGCTATCCCAGACAGTTGGATGCCTTGATTCTGGGCGGCAGTAGGCCATTGTGTAATTAGGTCACTGACATTGCTGTAATTAGTGGTTGTACCCAAAGAACCAGTGAATGAAGTAGCCATAGCTTCTCCTTTGATGATGAGTGATTAAGGATTAGAAGTGACGGAAAACCAGAGGTGGGGCTTTGTTGTAGCGATGGGTCACTGCAAGAAAAATTTCCTCATACGTGCAGGTAAATCAAGTAAAAATGCTTGCCCCATAAGCATCTTAAGGCATTACTGCCCCCGAGCGAATGTTGAGTGTAAATAATTACACCTACTTACACATATTTACATAGATAGGTCTAACTTTCATCATCAATAAGTTTTATCCGGAAAAATTGCGATCTTTTTTTCAGCCCTATAAAAAGCGGGTTTTCCACATCTGTAGAGGAGAGCTTAAATCCCAGATTTCGCCCCCCAAGAGGCAGCTTCCAGTGATTCAACGGGCAAAAGTGAATCAGGAGAGACAATTATGAGTAAAAATACTTAGAAATTTATCTGTCCAAGCATCACCCAGTTGGGAATTTCTGAAAATTGAGGTTCTGGCGTAAGTTAAATCTGATTCCATTAAAAATGCGATGGCAAAAAAACAAATTTATTGCCGATCCGTAATGTGATTGACGATCGCTAAAAGATATCAAATGGGTTCTATACTACTGCCAGAGTGACAAAATAGGGTTAATCGGACTAAAGCAGAAATTATGCACTTATCCCCCTCTGATTTGTCAGCGGCAACTCTACAATAAACTCAGTTCCTTCGCCAACCTGGCTGACGCAACTGATCTTGCCACCGTGAGCTTGAACAATTACCTGATAGCAAACTGAAAGTCCCAAACCCGTGCCTTTCCCGACAGGTTTAGTAGTAAAAAACGGGTCAAAAATCTTGTCTTGAATTTCTGCAGGAATGCCAGTTCCCGTGTCGCGGACAGAGATTGTTACCCAGTCCGGCTCGCTTTGCCAACTGCGGATGGTTAATTCCCCCGGTTTGCTCGTTGACTGGAGCGCGTCTAAAGCATTGTCAATCAAATTATAAAATACTTGGTTGATTTGACTGGCATGACATTGAACGGGCGGCAAACTGCCGTATTGCTTGTCTATTTTGATATGGGTTTTTAGCTTATTTTGCAGCATCAAGAAACTGCTTTCTAAACCTTCATTCAAATCTACTGGTTTTAATTCAGCGTGATCTAAACGAGAAAAATTTCGCAGCGTCATCACGATCGAGCGAATTCTCCCGCTTCCTTCCCGCATTGAATTGAGCAGTTTACCAAAGTCTTCTCGAATGTAATCGAGTTCTAGTTCTTCATTGATTCTGACAAGTGCCTCCGCTGCTTCGGGGCAGGCATTCCCGGCGAGTTCTAAAGCTTCGTTCAAGGCTTTAAAATATTCTTGAGCGTGAAACAAGTTAGCGTGGATGAAATTGTTGGCGTTGTTAATTTCGTGAGCAATTCCCGCTACCATTTGCCCCAAACCTGACATTTTTTCGCTTTGAATCAATTGCTGCTGCGCCGATCGCAATTCTTCTAACGCAGCCTGCAATTGCTGGGTTTGAGCTTGAGATTTTACCGCAGCATCTTGGACTTGGCTATAAAGTTCTGCTTGCTGAATGGCGATCGCCATTTGGTTGGCTATCTGGGATAGCAACTCCATTTCTTGCCACTGCCAATTGCGGGTATCCCGGCACTCGTGAGCAATCAGCAAACCCCACAGCCTACCGGGAAATTTAGGATTATAGCTGGCCGCTGTTTCGGGGGAACTTTCTTCAGTTCTCGATGTAACAATCGGCACTATCAGATTAGCTTTTACCTGCAAACGGTCTAAGAAATCAACGTGACAAGGCTCTAAACCAGCATTAAAAATATCATTAATGGCTTTGACTCGCCCTTGCTGGTAAAGATCGGCGTAATCTCCCCGGAAACACTTATCCGCCCCCATATCTCCTAAAATTGAAGGCCAAGGGATGACCATATCTTCAACCACAACTTTTCCTTGCCAGTTGTCTTGAAACTGATAGATGATTACTCGATCGCACTGCAACATCTGGCGGACTTCTCTCACCGCTGTTTGTAGGATCGTTTCTAGATCTAGGGTACTGCGAATTTGGTTGCCGATCAGCCGCAGCAGCGATTCTCGTTCGGCTTGGCGTCTGGTTTTGCTATAGAGTTTGGCTTGATTAATCGCGATCGCCAATTGCGATCCTACCCCTTCTAAAAGCTGCCGTTCCCAATCAGTCCATTCACGTTCGCGATCGCACTGATGCAAGCCAATTATGCCATTCACTTGACCTTGATAGCGAGTAGCTACTGCCAGCATTGACTTAATCTCCAAAGCTTCGGCAATTTTTCGGGTTTGTGGGTTTAATCCCGGAAAATCGAGAAACTTCGTCACTGCTAGCGACTCTTGCTGAGACACGACGGCAGCCAAATGCGGGTTGTCAGTCATCGGTACTTTCATACCAAGTTGAATCGGATAGTCCCCCACGTTGTACTCTCCGCGCGTGACTAAAGTTTTTTCTGTATTTGATTCTTTGACTAAAATGCTCACGCGACTGCACTCTAACGCTTGCCCCAGCAATCGGCAGGCCGATGTCAAAATTTCTTCTATGTCAAGTGTACTGCGAATTTCGTTATTAATTTGGTTCAGCAAGTTTGATAACTGAACTTGCTGCTGCATCTGCACGATTAGAGCTTTTTGTTGGTCTACTTCCTGCAGCGAAAGACTTTCTTCCTGCCTCCAGTTTTCAGATTCAGGCAACCGCGAAGTTACTCTTTGCCAGGGGTTTTCGTGTTGTTGTATTTTTAAAGACATATTTACTCAGGAGTTGTACAGTATTTTGATTGAGTCTGGTTTTTTAAACCTATGCTAACCCCGCCAACAGCCCCATCGCAGCTACCAGGACTTTTGGAATATCTTAAGACATTATAAAGGATGCAGCCTGAGCAAAGCAATTATTTGCTTTACAAATATTTATATTTATCAAGTAGGCGCTCTGCAGGGGAAAATACTAATTGCCGCGCGCCCAGGAACTTGGTCAGATGTCAAATAGAGTTAACCGCCCGGTTAAGCGAACAAAATTAATCTAAAATCTATCTTTAGTTCAATGTTTGCGCGCGCTCGATCAATATGGAAAACTCAATTACCGACAATTTTCGTTCGCCAGCAACCAGCGACAACATTACTTCTGGATGGAAAGGTAAAGGCCAGATTAAAATAGCTTTGGCGATCGGCAATTCTCGGCTGCACTGGGGATTATTTGCGGGCAAAACCCTGGAGAAAACATGGGATACACAGCATCTCAATGCTGATACTGTTTCCCCGCTCTCCGAGCAGGAAAAGGCAGAATATTTGGTGCAAACAGTAATGAGGTCGATCGAGGAAGTATCTTCTCAAAATCTCCTTTGTCTTCCTGCTACTCCCCCTTTTTCTAGTCCTCACACACTTTCTTTAGTGCCCGTCCCTCTAATTTTTGCCTCAGTAGTTACCCAGCAAACAGCAATTTGGCAGAGTTATCCTGATGTCCGAATTATTACTTTAGACCAATTGCCGATCGGGGGACTCTATCCTACCCTAGGAATTGACAGAGCTTTGGCTGTACTGGGTGCTGGCAACCAATTGGGTTGGCCAGTTTTACTTATAGATGCTGGTACAGCTTTAACATTTACTGGGGTTGATGTCAATAGGTATTTAGTTGGGGGCGCAATCTTACCAGGTTTGGGTTTGCAGTTATCGTCGCTAGATAAAAAAACTGCTGCATTACCTTTAATCAATTTACCACAAAATTTGCCGCACCGCTGGGCGCAAGACACTGCTGGGGCAATTCAAAGCGGAGTTGTGTATATGACGGTGGCAGGAGTTAGGGATTTTATTGAAGATTGGCGGTGTTTGTTTCCTGATAGCAAAATTGCGGTCACAGGGGGCGATCGCACTATGCTTTTAAAATACCTCACCGCAGCCTTTCCTGATACAGCCGCAGGCTTAATTGACGCACCAGAGGCTATTTTTTGGGGAATTAGTCTGCTGACAGTTGACAGTTGACAGTTGACCCTTCGACTTCGCGATCGGGCAGCGCAGTTGACGGATGACTGTTAACTGTTAACTCTTACCAATGCCCAATGCCCAATTCCCCATGCCCAATTATCCATTCACTTAGCAAACTCACGAATATATTTAGCAACAACATCCGGGGCTTCCTGCGGCAAATTGCTTTCCCCCGGACTAACAAATTGCAGTTCAGCATTAGGAGCCAGAGCAGCATAGGATTGACACAGAGAGGAAGCTGCGGGAGTATCTTCAGAACCGTGTAACAGCAAAACAGGCGCTCTGAGCAAAGGCAAATTCTCATCAACTACCTCGGCTGTAATTTCAGCCCGCCGCCGCCGGAACAGCAACTGCACGGCAACTGGGGACTGCATCAACTGCTGTCTGAACTTTAGCATTCCGTCAATCTTTTTTTGGCTACCCAGCAACTTAGCAATTGGGTAGATCGATCGCAGCAACCAAAAAGCGAGGGGTGGTTGGCCGATCAGCCAGCTAGCCGTCTGCCACCGCCCCCGCCGGTTGCCAACCTTGACGCCTTCTGGGGCCAACAAAACCAAACCCTGAACTCGATCGGGATATTTGATAGCGTAGCTGGTAGCCACCCAACCACCGAGAGAGTGAGCGATTAAATAAACCTCTCGCAGTTTCAAAGTATCGAGGTATTGAGCGAGACATTCTACTTCCAAGTCGATCGAATAATGAAGATTCGGGCGTTCCGAGTCGCCAAACCCCAGCAAATCCGGTGCGAAGCAGTGGTAGTAGGGACTCAAATGTTCGATCGTCCTCAGCCACTGACTGCTGTCCTGCCAAGAACCGTGCAAAAATACTAAATTCGGGCCTTGACCGACTTCGTGCCAGAAGATTTGCCCTACAGAGAGTTTTACCCGAGAATTGCGTAGCGGTGAGTACATCCGGTTAAATATTTAGTAATAAAAAGATGATTAATTTAATCTTCAGAGATTGTGAATTAAAGTAGGAAAACATTAAAAATTAATTTCACAGTCATCACAGATAATTTTTGACGGCGAGGTAATTTCCGACTTTTCTCAAATTTGGATGCCCCGCCGATTTACGCCAAAGTTGTCAGGCCTTGAAAATAGTCCTGTAAGTGTTGGTCGTTATCGTGGCTGAGGGCGCCCTCCGGCAGTGATTCGGGCAAAAAAGCCTCAACCTCGCTGACTTCAAGCGTATCCTGAACTTGCATCTTTCCCTCTACCTCTGCTGCCACCACGATACAAATCGAGTGCAGGCGAGGGTCTCGATCGGCAGCCGAATAAACACCCACCAAGCGGCGGATTTTGACTAAATCGAGTCCAGTTTCTTCTGCTAATTCCCGCCGCACAGTTGTGGGAATATCCTCTCCCCAATCCACCATACCTCCCGGCAGTGCCCAGCGACCGTTGTCGCGGCGGCGAATTAACACAATTCGCCCGTCAGGCAATACGGGAATCACCGCAGTACCAGTGACGGGATGTCGAAAAATCAGTCCCAGCACAGTTTGTACAATTTGCCACAATCGACGCATAAACTCAAAAGCTTGTTTAGGGGAAAGTAATTTCAGGTTTCTTAGCTGGCAGCTCAAAAGTCTTAATTTTTAATTTTTCATTCAGGCGAGAGGTCTGGCAAGTCTGCTAATATCTCGGCTGCGTGAGTTTCTGGTTTGACTTTCCGATAAACCTTTTCAATCCTACCATCAGGGTCGATCGCGAAGGTCGATCGAGTAATTCCCATGAATTCTTTTCCCATAAATTTTTTGAGTCCGTAACAGCCGTAGGCGGTAGCAACTTCGGCGTTTAAGTCGCACAGCAAGGGAAAAGGCAGTTGATATTTAGCTGCAAACTTGGCGTGGGCCCCGGCCCCGTCTGTACTGACGCCGAGGACTGAAATATTGCGCGACTCGTACTCTGAGTAAATGTCGCGAAAGCCGCAAGCTTCTTTAGTACAGCCTGGGGTATTGTCCCGAGGATAAAAGTAAAGTACAACTCGCCGCCCTCGAAAATCTGCAAGGCTGACGACATTGCCTTGCGCGTCGGGCAGGCTGAAGACAGGAGCTATGTCACCAGGATAAATAGTCATTTGTCGTATTTTGTCAATAGTTTATAGAAATATTCGGCCAGAGCGAAAACATTGCGTCCTATCTGGCCCGCATTCCCAGCGACTTGAATCCGCGTGTTGTTTTTTCTGGGTCTTGTACCGGGTGTGCTATGATCGTCATCGGTCTAAAATTGAGTATAACTAGCCAACGTCAAAACTTAACTGGATTAGTTGAGTGCGTAGTCTCACCTAACGGTGTTGCGGTTTAGGAAAGCTAAATTTGAAGAAAACCTAACTACATAAAGAGAACTGATCAAGTACGGTATGGCATACCGGAATTTACGCTTGGGGAGAAGACACCTATATTTTGGCGGGAGAAATCCTGTCGTAAGTAAGTGACTTCGCTGAACCAAGAATCTCAGTCACCAAGAGTGCACAGAGTGTCAAACTTAAGAATCCCTGGGCGTGAAAGCCCGGGGACTGTCAATGTTTATTAGTGAGGTCAGAATGGCTAAGCGCCGCAATCTCAAGAAAGAGAAGGCACAACGAAATCAAGCATACGCTCGCAAGTTTCGCAAGCGGAGAAATCAAGATATGTTCTCCAACAAGAGAAGACGATTTGACGGCGGTAATGGCGGTGGCATGGGCGCCATGAGCGGTGGCGGCAGAGACAAAGACATGGCTGCTGCTGAAGATTAATTACTGAGGCTATCTGCCGAACTTAGAACCAGAGTGGAAAACACGATCGTTCTAAGGAGAGATAGCCAGCCGGAATTTGTCCAATAATTCAACGATGTTTAGGCGATCCGATCGCGCGCAGCGATAAGTGATTTTCTCACTTGTTCAAACCCGGTACCCCCGTAACTATTGCGAGCCGCCACCACTTGCTGAGGTGCGATCGCGCTGTAAATGTCTGTCTCAAAGGCTGGGTGCAAGTCTTTCCACTCCTCAAGTGTCAAATCTTTGAGGAGTTTGCCCCCCGAAAGGCAAGTTTTGACGACTTTGCCGACAAGGTTGTAAGCTTCCCGGAAGGGAACGCCTTTGGCGGCCAAGTAGTCGGCTACGTCGGTAGCGTTAGAAAAGTCTTCCGTAACTGCTGCGGCGAGGCGATCGCCATTAAACTCGATTCCTTCGCGCAACAAAATGGTCATTGCTTCCAAGCAACCCTGTACCGTTCTTACGGTATCAAACAAAGCCTCTTTATCTTCTTGTAAATCTTTGTTGTAGGCCAAAGGAAGTCCCTTCACTACTACCAACAAGGCTTGCAAGTTACCGAACACCCGCCCCGCTTTGCCCCGCACCAACTCCGGCACGTCGGGATTTTTTTTCTGGGGCATGATGCTAGAGCCCGTAGCGCAGCTATCTTTGAGCGTAATAAATCCAAATTCGTGAGAAGACCACAAAATCATTTCTTCTGACAAGCGGCTCAGGTGTACCATAATCAAGCTGGCACCAGCGAGAAATTCGATCGCAAAATCTCGATCGCTCACTCCATCTAAGCTATTAGCATAAACCTTGTCAAACTGCAATAGTTCTGCCGTATAATGTCGGTCAATTGGGAAAGTCGTCCCCGCCAACGCGCCACAACCCAAAGGCGAAACATTCACCCGCTTGCAGATATCGCCGAGACGTTCCCAATCGCGATCGGTCATTTCAAAATAAGCTAACAGGTAATGAGCCAAACTGATCGGCTGAGCGCGCTGCAAATGAGTGTAACCGGGAATTAAAGTTTCCACGTTACGATCGGCAAGATCGAGCAAAACCCCTTGAAATTCCCGCAATTGCTCACGAATTTCGGCGATGCGATCGCGCAAATACAACCGAGTATCAGTACCGGCTTGATCGTTGCGCGATCGGGCCGTGTGCAACTTTTTCCCCGCATCCCCTACGATATCCGTCAGCCGCTTCTCTACTGCGAAGTGAACGTCTTCTGCATCAACTCCCGGAACAAAAAGTCCTTGGCGGTATTCGCGGCGGATCTGTTCCAAACCATTGACTAACTGTTCGCCTTCTGCTGCGGAAATAATCCCGGTTTTGGCCAGCATTTTAGCGTGAGCGACAGAACCAGTCAAGTCGTACTCAATCAATTCAATATCGAAGCCAATACTAGCATTGAATCGGGCGATCGCCGGGTGCAGCGCCGATTCAAATCTTTGACTCCAAGTTTTTTGTTGTGTTGTCATTGCTCAAGCTAAAACTAGATTATATCTCTCTTGCAGAAGTCTATAAAAACCGGTTTGTAGCAAAGAATTTAGTCTTTCTTCCGGTTTGTAGCCAGGACTTTAGTTCTCCATCCCCAATTCGGTCATAAAAAACTCCTGTGCTGACTACAACCTTTTTATACATCTGTTGACCCTAAAAAACTGAAGTCTGGACTACAAAATTGTGAAACTTTTGCTGCATCAGAAAGAAGTGAAGTTTGGACTACAAACCTTTTAAATCCGTTACCGATACCTTCTTCGACAATATCTCTAACGAAAAATTCCTTTAAAGAACCAGCCAACAAAAATACCTATAAAAAAAGCTGCTATTTGACCGCTCGAAACAAAATGGTTCCAAGATTTCTGGAAATTCGTGAAGATGTCGTAGCTTTGACCCAAAATCACCGTACTCAAATGAGATTTCAAAACTAACACGTGAGCGACATCGTTCCCATTAATCGAACTGGTTAATCCAGCAGTAATTTCCGGCATTAAATTAACTATCATGGTGATTTTCTCCTGCTAAAGGTGTTACCCTAAGTACAACCAGTGTCATGTCATCTTCGTTACGATTGCCGATGCCGATAAACTGGTGTACGCGATCGAACAAATAATCCAAAATTTCTTCAGACTGCTGGTAATTTTGACAGGCCCACTGAAAAGCCGAGGTCAAGTTATCCTCATCAAACCGATCGCCCCTTTGATTAGAAGCATCGGTAAATCCGTCTGTGTAATAAATAATAGTATCTCCTGGCTGCAATTGCACTTGGGCTTCTTGGTAATGCGAATCAGCATCCAGGCCAATTAACATTCCCTCCAAAGTATCGAGCTGAACAATCGAATTAGTTGCAGCTTGCCACAGCAAAGGCGGGTGGTGAGCAGCATTGCTGTAAGACAAAACGCGAGTTTTCGGGTCATACTCCGAATAAAACAGAGTCACAAAACGGTGGGAATTTTCCAAATCCGCGTGCATAACCCGGTTTAAATGTTGCAAAATTCTAGACGGCGAGTGGCGGTTCAACACCTCCGCCCGCAGCATACCCCGTGTCATCGTCATCAACAGGCCAGCCGGTACTCCCTTGCCCATCACGTCGCCGATCACAATGCTCCAGCGGCCCTTGTCGATTTTGGACTTGAGATTTTTCATTAGGGAGGGGGGGTTTTCCCCCTCATTCTCCTTGCCGATCGGGTCATAGTCAGCGGGAATAAAATCATAATAATCTCCGCCGACTCTGCTAGCAGTTTGGCAGCGGGCGGCCACGTCAATACCGGGAATTTTCGGACAACTACGGGGTTGCAGCCGCAATTGAATTTCCGCCCCGATTTCTAACTCTCTGTCTAAGCGGTCTTTTTCCGCCAACTTAACAGTAAGTTCGTCTTTGCAAATAGCCACAGCGGTTTGATCCGCCACCAACCGAACTAATTTCTGTCTGCTGGGAGTCCAGAGATATTGCGGATCACTACTAAAAACATAAAGCCGCCCGCGTTCCAAATTGTTGACTAAAATTGGCGCCCCAAACAAATGAACATCCGGGCCCAAATAACGACCGACTTGCAGGTCTAGACTAGAAGTTTGCCCAGAGGTTTCGGAAAAAGATTCAGCAGCAGTAGCGCCCGCACCTGCTGTAGCTTGCCTGGTGGCGATTTCCAGCGCTTTTCGCATATCTTGGCACTGCCGTCCTTCCTGACAATGCAACTGCTGGAACCTGACTTGACCGTTGGGTTTGAACAGCACTAAAGCTCCCCCGTCGGCGTCCGTAACGCGAGTCGCCACCAAAGGCACCAACTCCAAAAATTGGTTGAGATTGTTAAAACTGCGGAGGGCAAATCCCAGCGAGCCCAACATATCTTGAACGTTGTGCTGGTATCGGTGCAAGCGCGCCACCAGTTCTTTGAGGGCAAATACTGGCGTCGCGTCGTTAGAATTGCGACTCGGTGGGCGGTCAGCAGGTTGAGGTGAGGGGCGAGGCAAAGGCACAGCAGTCATTTTTAATTTGTGATTTTCGATGTTAGACGGAGGAGAAATGATTGAGAACTTACGGGCCACTTGAACAGAAACCCGTTTTTTTTTTTCGAGCAAGTAGTTTGGTTTGATCGAGTAAGTTGGACACTCGGACATTGGTATCAACTTAAGTCTGAAATTTTTAAGAAATCTCGTTTATAGCTGAGTCTAGATTCCCCTAAACCCACGCCGCTGGCTTTACTTGGGGGAGGCCCAAGACCGCAGTGGCTCCTCTTAACAAGGGGGAGTTTGACCATTTCCTATCGCCCCCGACTATCAGGGGGGCGCCAAGGGGATCGGGAAGAATATGCAATCAGACAGCAGACTGTACTAAATTTGAGCTTAATTTGACACGCTTTGACTCGCGCTTCGATCCCAATAAAGCAAGAACAGGGCGAAGGTATTGTTTCTAGATATTTAGTTTTTTACTCGCCACCCGGTGGCGAGCGGCGCAAGTCCTGCGATGGTAGTTTGAGGTTAAGGATTTGAGATTTTGAGCCTCTGTATCCGCCTCCAAAAATCGGGACGACCACAGATACCTCATCAATCTAAAATCTAAAATCTAAAATCTAAAATCGAGTAGGGCTTCCACAAATTCGTAACTAGAAAACGGGCGCAAGTCTTCGATGCTTTCCCCGACTCCAATAAACCGGATTGGCAGACCGAGCTGCTGCACCACAGCTAGGGCAACACCACCTTTAGCAGAACCGTCGAGTTTTGTCAATACTACTCCGCTTAATTTGGCCGATTCTGCGAACACTTCTGCCTGTCGCAAACCATTTTGACCCAGTGTTGCATCCAAAACCAGTAGAGATTCTACGGTAGCGCCTGGGGCTTTCTTATCTACAATGCGACGGATTTTACTTAATTCGTCCATGAGATTTTTTTTGTTTTGCAGGCGGCCTGCGGTGTCTACGATCAGGAGTTCTGTGCCTCGGGCGCTGGCGGCGGCGATCGCATCAAACACGACAGCAGCCGGATCGGTATTTTTCCCTGGGTTGGCAATAATTTCGACGCCACTGCGGGAACCCCAAACTTTCACCTGTTCGACGGCGGCCGCGCGGAAAGTGTCGGCGGCGGCAATGAGGGTTTTGTAGCCGGATTTTTGAGCAATGTGCGCTAGTTTGCCGATCGTTGTAGTTTTGCCCGCACCGTTGACTCCTACAATCAACCAGATGTTAAAAGTGTCTTTTTCCGGGGCAAATGTCAGGCTGTAGGCGGGATTACCGGCGGCGGTTTCGGCACAGGGAGCGTCGAGAATGTCGCGCAGGATGGTTTTCAGGTAGGCTAGAGCCTTTTCTGGCGGCAGCACTTCTTGTTTGAGTCTTTCTTGGAGGCGACTGATAATGATGTCGGTGGCTGCGACTCCGACATCGGCTTGCAGCAGCAAAGTCTCAATTTCGGCTACTGCGTCTTGATTCAGCGGGCCTTGACCGACGATCGCCTTGAGCCGATTAATTAAGCTGCGACGAGTTCTTTCTAAGCCTTTCCGCAGTTTTTGCAGCCAACTTATTTCTTCGACTGATACTTGGTCTGGCCGACGGCCTTGACTGGCTAAGATTTCTGAGGACCACAGGAAGCCTTCGTCAAAGGCGAAACCGGGAATTTCTTCGATAATTGCGGCTCTCTCGGCGGCGGCTGCAATTACCTCTGGTTCTTCAAGGGCGGTTTCTTTGAGGCGTTCGATGCGCTCCATGCGATCGGCCTGAGCTCTGGCCCAAAACGGCAGGGCTTCCGTTGCTTCGCCGTCGGATGTGAGTGATTCGGTTTCTACAGCCTCGGTTGCAGGTTCGGCAATTACTATATTTTCTGCTGTAACTTCTAATTGTTGAGCAATAGGTGCAATGTCGATCGGCTCGGCTGTTGGTTGCAGAGTTTCTGGAATTTCTGCTGGGTTAGCGGCATCGAGTTGGATCGTCGCATCGTTAGCTTCAAGTGCGGCTGGTGCTGCAACTTCTGCAACTTCTGCAACAGTTGGTGCTGTGGGTGCTGGTTCAAGTTCGATCGGCTCCGTTGCTTCAATAGTCGTCGGTTCTGCAATTTCTGCAACTGTCGCGATTTCTGTGGAGGCTGCTGTCACCTCGGGCGCTGCTGTCTCGGAAACTTCTGTTTCGGGTTTTTGCTGTTTTTGAATATTTTTGTAAGCAGCTTTGGCCCAATTGAGATAATCTTCGGCTACCGCAGGAGAGCCTTGCTCTGTTGCATCTGTTTGAGGCTCAACCGGTGCGGATTTTGCCGACTCATCTTGCGGCTGTTCGGGGGTTGCCTCTGTTTCAGAAGATTTGCTTTCGCTGTACTGGCGACGAAACCAATTAAATACCATAGTTCATGGGGAATAGAGAATAGTTATTAGTCATTAGTCCTCAGTCCCTAGTGTAGAGCCGATTGCGGATTGCCAATCACTAATGACCAATGACTGCTGACTAATGACTACTGACTAATGACTACTGACTAACAACTTCTGCATTGATTTTATCGACTACTCGGCGGAGGACTCCGTTGATGAAGCGATGTCCTTCGTCGCCGCTGTAGCGTTTTGCCAGTTGGACGGCTTCGTTGACGCTGACTTGTTCGGGTAAGCCGAGATATAGCATTTCGGCGATCGCGATTCTCATGATATCTCGATCGATCCGGGCCAACCGTTCTATTTGCCAGTCTACAAGCGCTTCTGAGAGCAATTCGTCAATTTGAGGGCGGTTGGCGCTGACTTTGGTCAGGATTTGCAAAGCATAGGTGCGGACATCTTGCTGGTTGGCTAGCTGGATCAGTTCTGGAAACTCCATTGCTGAACCGAGACGGTTGATTGCCGTTTGGGTGAGTTCGACTGCTTCCCGCACCATTGCTCTAGCACTTTGTATATCGGCGGCGCGGATTTCGCTCGCCAGCAGTTTGTCGCTACTCCGCTGCACTTCGGATGCTGCTGCTTCTAGGGATTCTTGAACTTCTGCTGTCAGGGTGCGGATAGCGGCGAGGAGAACATCTTGCAGTTTTTTGGCTTCTAAGAGTTCTGGATTCGCCGGTAGTTGGCTGATGCCGAGGAGTGCGAGTTCGCGTGCTGTTTCGCGGGCTTTTTTCATAGTTTTTAGATAGGAATTGAGAATTTAGGAAGTTTTTCGATCGCGCGCGGACTTGAACTTTAGCAGAAAAGTCGACTAAAAGCGGTACAAGACCAGCCGTCTGATTTGCCAGCGGCGGGTAGTTTACATATACTTCGCTGTCAAACCCAAGATTTATGCTCGAAACCGGGTTTCTGAGTATAGCCTTTCTCGGTTTGGGCTGGTTTTGTCGAAATATTATCTGCTATGGGGAAAGTTTACACGGTCTTACGGGCAACTAAAGATGTCTTGGTTCAATCTTCTTCGACTGGGACAGCCTGGTATCTTGATTCGGATACCAAGGGTTCGAGTGTTTTGCCCTTAGTATTTTCGGGGGTTACTGCAACTGAGTTGTTGGGGTTGACGATGCCGCCGGAGATGATGACTTTAAAGGCATCTTCGATCGACATTGACAAATTGACTAAATCTGCTTCGGGGACGATAGCGTACCATCCGGTGGTGGGGTTGGGAGTGGTGGGGATGAAAATGCCGATGGGGGTTTCACCGGAAAGGTGAGGCGGGATGTCGTTACTCTCGATCGTACCGGTCACAAATGCTAAAGTCCAGATTCCCCGCCGGGGATATTCCACTAACACCACGCGGCGAAATTTGTCGTTTGAGTTGAGGATGGTTCCCAGCAGTTGTTTGAGGGTTTTGTAAACCGAACCCGCTAGGGGAATTGCCTGCAACAGCCGTTCGCCAAAGTCTAGCAGCCACTTGCCGAAAATGTTGCGGGCCATTAAACCGATGACTAAGATGCTCAGCAGGGGTACAGCCAGACCTACTAAAAGATTTAGCAGATTCACCAAAATCGGGTGGAGTCCGTCAAAAGGGTTGATCTGCTTGGGAATTTTGGTGAGAAAATTGATGACCCAACTGGCGACGGTAATTGTCAGCCAGATGGTGGTAGCTAAGGGTATCACTACCAGTAGACCTGCGATCAGGTCGTTTTTTAAGTCTTGTTTTATGCGTTGGAGCACGGCGGGTCAAATCTCCTCGTAACTGGTTGCCAATAACCTGAATAAACCTGAGACTAAAGCAACTGCACGGGCTTTACTGGAAGTCACCATAGACGATCGTCTTCAATTCTGCTAAACCCTACCCTTTCTGAGGGGGAAGAGTTAGGGATCGCCGGTGCTGTACCTCTATTTTAAAGAATTATTGCAAGTTGGCGCTTGATTTTAATATATGCGGGCTGTGCAGCAGCTCACCGTATTGTATATTTTAAGACACTTTGGGTCGGGATAAATCAATAAGCCGCTCCCTCAGAGGCTGCCTGGGAGTCCAGGTGTAGCGAGTCCAGAGGAATTTTTCTGTGATGGGTGTAGGAATTTAATTGGTCGATCGAGCTTTCTCAGATTTTCGGCTGGGTGGTCCTTCGTTCCACCGAACTCAGCGGAATCTATGCTGGTTGAGTTCTGTGTTAATGCAAAAACCTACCTTTGGATAGATGCAGCTTTACTGCACTTATTAGTAAAAAGATAGTATTTTTTGAGGAGCGGGGGCGATCGACCAGCCAAAGGTTCGCCCGGTTTCAACTGTTGCATGGTAGGCAAATCCGGCAAAAAGTAAAACAGACAGACGAGCAATTTTGACTTTTTGTGACCGGAGTCATCGAACTGGTGGAAATAACGGCATAATTAAAGCGAATTTGAGCTTGAGAGGAGCGGCAAAGCAATATAGGACTAACTCGGGCTTCCTACAAAAAAAATAATCTGCCAAACGAGGTAGCAGTAGCTAGTCGCAAGCAAGATAAATTACTAAATAGCTAGTTGTTTCTAGCAGGAAGCGCTAGACTATTTGTCCAGCAGGGTATGGTTAAACTGCTGCAAAGAAGCAATGCCCCAGCGGTGCGAATTGATGGGAAGCAGGCGAAAGTTAAGGAAAAGCAAGGACACTAGCCAATCAAGTCAGACCGGAGATTCACCTCGCCGCAAGTAGTAAAAGACTTGATTAGAAGTTAGGATTGAGATGTGAATGCTCAATTTATGAAACCAATTGATTTTTACATTTTTTTATTGTATTCAAAACGAAAGAATTTTTTGAACCGTACTTAAAAAGTTGCTGACCGAGGATTTTGTGTATCTGAGAACTAATATTGAAGTAAAAGGAATTTTTGTGAAAACGCTGCATATCCTGTTAGTAGAAGACAGTCCTCTAGATGCCGAACTGATTGAGGCATATTTAATAGATGGCGACCTCGAATTTTCTCTGGTGTGTGTGGAAACTCGGGAAGACTTTGCCGCGGCGCTAGAAAAACAAAGTTTTGACATTATTTTGGCAGATTATATGCTGCCTTGTTTTAATGGGATAGCTGCGCTGGAAATCGCCCACACTACTTGTCCGGGAGTGCCGTTTATTTTTGTGTCGGCTACTTTGGGCGAGGAAGTGGCGATCGAAACTTTGAAAAGCGGCGCTACTGATTATGTTCTCAAACGCCGTTTGATGCGCCTGGTGCCCTCGATTCAGCGGGCCCTGCGGGAAGTTCAAGAACGCAGCGATCGCAAGCAAGCCGAAGCACAGCAGCAGGAAAGCGAAGCTCGATTTCGGATTATGGCAGATACCGCGCCGGTGATGATTTGGATGTCAGACGCTGACCAACTTAGCGATTACTTTAACAAAGTTTGGCTGGAGTTTACCGGTAGACCTTTGGCGCAAGAAGTGGGCACTGGTTGGATGGAAAGCTTGCACCCCGATGACTTGCCAGAATGTCGGGATATTTACCAAAAAGCCTTCGATGCTGGCAGCGAGTACCGAATTGAATGCCGCCTGAGACGCTATGACGGGGAATACCGGTGGGTTTTGGGTACGGGCGTACCCAGGTATAGGCCCGATCGCACTTTTGCAGGTTACATCGGTTCTTACATCGATATTAGCGATAGAAAACTGGCAGAACAAGAACGCGCTGCCGCTTTGTCGCGCGAACAAGCAGCGAGGTTGCAAGCAGAAGAAACTGCTAAAGCGCTGCAATTGGCAAACGATCAAATTACTAACATTCTCGAAAGCATTACTGATGCTTTTATCGCGGTAGATTTAAATTGGAACTATACCTATGTTAACCAGAAAGCTATTGAGCTTTTAGGCAGGCCAAAAGCAGAATTGATTGGTAAAAAAATTTGGGAGATATTTCCCTGGGCTGTCGATTTACCGTTTTACGAAATGGCAGCAAAAGCATTAGCACAAAAGGTAACGTTGGAGCATGAAGAATTCGTGCCGTTATGGAATAAGTGGTTGAAGGTGCGTTTTTATCCTTCCGATTCTGGTTTGTCGGCTTACATCCAAGATGTTAGCGATCGCAAGCAAACAGAAGCTGCACTCCAAGCTAGCCAAGAAAAGCTGAGAATGTTAGCCGACGCTAACTTGATAGGAATTATCTTCGGGGATGTCAACGGCGGTATCATCGAGGCAAACGATGAATTTTTGCGGATAGTTAATTACACGCGGGAACAGTTGCAGCGTGGGGAATTAAACTGGATTGATATCACGCCCCCGGAGTACAGGCATCTCGACGAGAAGGGGATTGCAGAGGCACAAGCAACGGGAGTTTGCACTCCCTACGAAAAGGAATTCTGGAGGAGAGACGGCAGCCGGATTCCGGTGTTGATCGGATATGTTTTGCTGCCCCAAAAGCGGCAAGAATCTGTGGCTTTTATTCTCGATTTGACGGTTGGCAAGCAGTTGGAAAGAGAACTGCACGATCGAGCCCAGGAATTGGCGCGGGCGAACCGGATTAAAGACGAGTTTCTAGGAACTTTGTCCCACGAATTGCGAACCCCGCTGAATGCGATGCTGGGATGGGCGCAACTGCTGCGAAACCGCAAGTTTGACGAAAAAACCACTGTTCGGGCTCTGGAAACGATCGACCGCAATACACGATCGCTGGCAACTCTGATCGAGGATTTGCTGGACGTGTCGCAGATTATTACCGGCAAACTGTCGCTGAATTTGCGGTGGGTGGATGTGATTTCGACTGTTGAGGCTGCGATCGATACTCTCGCGCCCGCGATTGCCGCCAAAAATATTGAAATGGTAACGGATTTCGACCCAACGGCGGGGCGGATTTTTGCCGATTCTGGTCGCTTGCAGCAGGTAGCCTGGAATTTGCTGTCGAATGCGATTAAGTTTACTCCCGATGGCGGACAGGTAAAGGTGGAGGTGCGAAAGATGGAGAGGACTTTTGCCCCTGATGAATCTGCTTGCTATAAAAAATTGTCGCCCGCTAGTGTCGAAATTGAGGTCAGCGACACGGGACAAGGGATTTCAGAAGAGTTTTTACCGCACGTTTTCGAGCGGTTCAGCCAAGCGGACAGCTCTATAAGGCGATCGTACAACGGATTGGGTTTGGGTTTGGCCCTAGTGCGGCATTTTGTGGAAATGCACGGGGGGACGGTGCAAGCGGAATCGGCCGGGAAGGGAAAAGGATCGAGGTTTTTAGTGAGATTGCCAATTCAACAGCTTGATTGCGACAGCGGATTTTCTGTTGCCGCACTCGGGGAGTTGGCGATTCCTCCAAGCAAGGCGCGAGCCCCTGTAAAGGAGTCTTTTGTCAGCAGCAATCTTTCTGGAGTGCGAGTGTTGGTGGTCGATATCGACGCGGATTCCCTGGATTTTGCGTGTACAGTGCTCGAAGATTGCGGGGCCCAGGTGGAGACTGCTAGCTCTGGAATGGCTGCCCTGGCGGCGATTGAAAGGCTGAATCCGGATGTGTTGGCGATCGATATCGGGATGCAGGCCCCTGATGGAGAGGCTCTGCTGTGGCAAGTGCGATCGCGGATGGTGGAGAGGGAAATTCCGGCGTTGGCGTTCACGGCGGTTGGTAGGGTAGAGGAACGGGTACGCGCGCTGCAGGAAGGTTTTCAACTTTACGTGCCCAAGCCGATCGAGCCTGTGGAGTTGGTGGCAGTGGTGGCAAGTTTGGTAGGGCGATCGAACGATTTTAGATTTTAGATTTTAGATTTTAGATTTAATGGGTTTGCAAACTTGGAGGAGGATGTGGGGACTAAAAACCAATTTTCTTCCATTCGAGCGATCGTAGCATCCGGTAACAGTTTCCCAAAAGAATGCAACTGTTGATAAGTTCCAAACCCCGATAATCATCAGTAGTCCCACTTCTTCGATTCTTTAATCTAAAATCTTTAATCTAAAATTGTATGAGGTGCAGGGACGCTCGCCCTTAACAGTATCTCCTCAAATATAAAGTTCAGAAAATCTGTGGTTCATTAGGTCTGAGTTTTAATCACAATTAAACCTAATTTGTCAAGCCCCAAAAGTTATAAATTTAATTTAAGTCAAAGTTTTTAGCTTTCGATCACAGGTGCAGAGACGATCGCCCTTAAGAGTATATCCTCAAATATCAAGTTCAGCAAATCGGTGCTTCACTTGAAAAATACCGTAGCGCGGTCAATGCTTATAGCACTCCTCTATTTCCCGCCCAGCAAGGATTTTGTTTCACTCTTTGATTTTTCCAGGCGGCCAGGTTCCAACTATCAACGACTAGATACCAATTGCACCCGGCCGGCATCCATTTCATCCATTAATAACTCTAAAGCCTCATAATCAATATCCGATATGTACCCCAAACGGGTGAGCTCGTAGTTGATTTCGTTTTCAATGTCAGGCGTCAACTGCTTAATGTAGAGGGCTTTTTCTACAAGATGACGAATAGCATAGGTTGCTTGCATAGTAGCTCGGAGAACTCCGTACAATTTAATTATTATCTGAACAGTCGAGAGCGCGCGTGATCTAAATCAGAACTAACAAGTGATTTCAATTACATTATTCACTTTTATCTAACAGCCAGGGGACAGTCGATCTCAATTTTTAGAATTCTCAAGACTCAACTTGCTGGCATAAATAAAAAATAGTATAGTACCTTACGTTTCCTCCCCAAATCTTACGCAAAACTTCATAAAAAAGAGTCAATAAATAAAGATTCAGTAAAACTACTGACAACAACGGGTCAGTTTGCCTCAGATCAAGTTAGGCTCAGAGTAATCAAGTAGGTTTAGGCTTACACCTGTCCAGCACAGTAGTTGAAAATACGTAGCAACCATAGGTTTGACATATGCAGACACTTCTTGCCCATAAACCAATTACGGTGATTCGACCCCTAGACCACCTGAATGCAGCCACCTCCGGAGAATTCGGACGGCAACTAATGACAGCAATTGCAGCCCCTGGGATGGTAGCGGTACTCGTAGATTTGGGCGCAGTAAAATTTATTGACAGTGCCGGTTTGATGGCATTGGTTTCGGGCCTGAAGCAGGCGAAAAAAATGGGGCGCAGGTTTAGTATTTGCTCGCTATCCCCCGGGATTAGGATGATTCTGGAACTCAGCCAACTCGATCGAGTGTTTGAGATATTTGAAAATGTCGATAGCTTTGAAGCCGAAAACTCCTGCACAAACCAGCACTGGTAGAGGTTCCGCCTCGGTGAAAACAAGCCACAAAACCCAGTAAATTCGGTTAAATGCCCGAAACACAAAGGACTTCCGTTGGCGTGTTGGCAGGTTTTAAGGTAGGCTGCTTAAGAGTCGCAAATATTTAGCGAGTCGAGCCGTGGCAGTAAAAGTCGAAGAATTACTTACAGCAGACATTAATCAGCCTGCTCGTTATCTGGGAAACGAATTGGGGGCAGCACACAAGCCTTGGGACGCGGCTTCTGTGCGCTGGGTGCTCACTTACCCAGAAGTGTATGAAGTTGGTGCTTCCAATCTGGGGCACATCATCCTTTACAACATTTTGAACGCAGGGCCGAGACAGTTGTGCGATCGAGCTTATTTGCCCGCACCAGACTTGGCAGCAAAACTGAGATCGACTCAAACTCCCCTGTTTGCGGTAGAATCCAGGCGATCGCTCACAGAATTTGATATTCTGGGCTTCAGCCTCAGCTACGAACTCGGAGCAACAAACATTCTGGAAATGCTGGATTTAGCTGGCATTCCCCTAACTTGGCAAGAAAGAGCGACCAATCCCCAAAACGGTCAAATGCCGCTGATTTTTGCTGGCGGCCAAACAGCAACTTCCAATCCCGAACCCTACGCTGACTTTTTTGACTTCATCGCTTTGGGAGATGGAGAAGAATTGCTGCCAGAAATAGGCTTGATTTTGGCAGAAGGCAAAACTAATAATTTGAGCCGAGAAGCATTGCTGCTGGATTTAGCGCAAATTCCAGGCGTCTACGTCCCGCAATTCTACGATATGGCGGCCGACGGTTCTGTTCATCCCAACCGCCCGCAAGTTCCAGATCGAATTCTGCGCCGCGTGGCAACTCCCATACCAGCTTATTCGATCGGCTTGGTTCCCTACGTCCAGACAGTACACGACAGACTGACAGTAGAAATCCGCCGGGGATGCACGCGCGGCTGTCGCTTCTGTCAGCCGGGAATGCTGACTCGCCCCGCGCGCGATGTCGAACCGCAGCAAGTCGTAGAGGCGATCGAACAGGGAATGCAAGCCACCGGACACAGCGAGTTTTCCCTGCTTTCCCTCAGTTGTTCCGACTATCTGGCACTTCCAGCAGTGGGGATGGAAATCAAAAACCGCCTGAAAGATAAAAATATTTCTCTATCTCTACCCAGTCAGCGGGTAGACAGATTTGACGATAATATTGCCGACATTCTCGGCGGTACGCGACAAGGCGGTTTGACTTTTGCGCCGGAAGCTGGTACTCAGCGGATGCGCGACATCGTTAACAAAGGTTTGACCAACGAAGAATTGCTCCGGGGTGTTAAAACTGCGGTCGATCGGGGCTGGGATAAAATCAAGCTGTATTTTATGATCGGTTTGCCCGGAGAAACAGATTTTGATGTTCTCGGCATCGCCGAAACAGTCCGCTGGCTGCACCGGGAATGCAGGCTGGATGGCCGGCGGGGACTGACTTTTAACTTGACAATCTCTAATTTTACGCCTAAGCCTCACACTCCTTTTCAGTGGCACTCGGTTTCTACTGCTGAGTTTTCTCGCAAGCAAAAACTCCTGAAGGGAGAGTTTCGGGGAATGCGGGGCGTCAAGGTGAATTACACTGATGTGCGGATTTCGGCAATGGAGGATTTTGTCGGACGGGGCGATCGACGTTTGGCTGCTGTAGTCCGCCGCGCCTGGGAACTTGGCGCGGGTATGGATGCGTGGTGGGAAAGCTTGGATCAGGCTTACAAAGCTTGGACTCAGGCGATCGATGAATCGGGCCTTACCTGGAAATACCGCCAAGTCGAAAGCGGCGAGTGGAATCTTTTTGAGAAGGAAGAAGGAAGTTCGGCAACGGATTATGTAACGGATGTAACGGATGTAACGGATGTCAGTCCGATGTCCGTCGGAAGAAGGGAGAAGGAAGAAGGAAGAGAAATCAAGGAAGATTTTTTCAATTCTCTGGATCTCCCCCTCTCGCCCTCCCCCTCTCTCCCTCTCTCTCTCGATCAGGCCCTGCCTTGGGATCACTTAGATACGGGAATCGACAAAAACTGGCTGAAAATTGACTTGCAAAAGGCTTTAGAAGCAGCGACGGTTCCCGACTGTTCCTTTGAAGGGTGTTCGCGCTGCGGGGTTTGCGGCACCGATTTCGGACACAATGTGGTTGTGGATGCGCTGCCAATTCCTGAGTTTGCCGGGGAGTTCGTGCCGAATACGGAGCGGAAACAGCGTTTGCGGGTTTGGTTCGGGAAGGTGGGCGATATGGCTTTGGTTGGTCATTTGGATTTGATCCGATTGTTCGATCGAGTAGTCCGCAGAGCCGATTTGCCGATTTCGTTTACGGGCGGGTTTCACCCGAACCCTCGGATTTCTCTGGCAAATGCTCTGCCTCTGGGCGTTACCAGCACTGGGGAAATTGCCGACTTTGAGCTCACTGAGTCGATCGATATTGAGAGTTTTCGGGAAAAGTTGGCCGCTAAGCTGCCGGAAAATATTCCGATTTACAAGGTTGAGTCGATCGATCTCAAGGCTCCTTCTGCTAGTCAGTTATTAGAAGCAGCGGAGTACGTAATTACTGTGGCCTCCGCAGGGTCGTTGACAGAAAATGGCGCATTAGACCGGGAAAATGCTGCTCCTGTCTCCGTGGCTCCTGATGCCAACTGGGAAGCTTGGGTCAAGACGATCGCCGAAACCGAGGCTTTTTGGCGGGTGCATACTACTAAGTCGGGAAAGACGCAGGATATCAATTTGCGCGATCGACTGCACAAACTAGAGCTTGTAGAGCAGAAACCAGAAAGCAGTTCCTCTGCCTCTGATACTACATCCGAAGGTAGAGCCGTCTTGCGCTTTACCGGCAGTTGTCGCAGCGACGGCAACTTGCTAAAGCCAGAACATATTGTGTTCATGCTCGAACAAGTCAGTCAGCAGGAAATTCAGCTTCTCCAGGTTGAGCGTAGTCAGCTAATCCTGGGTTATGGTTAAAATAGGGAAGCTAAGAGTGGAATATTTCACCTTCGGCTCTCGATCGGGATGTGTCGTTTCACGCTATAATCGCTTGTTATGGAAGCCGCGGTGGCTCGAGCGCTTTAGTCGCTCGCCGCCCTCGTCAACCAGCAACGCGGGCTGGGTGCAAATTGCTTCTGTTCAAGACTTCAAGCCTTTTTGTTGTACATTCACGGGCTAAATCTAGCGCCAAACCCGCAGGAGCGGGGTCTGAACCAAATTTAGCGATTAATTTCGATCGATCGACTGGTTGTCGGTGGTCGGCTTATTCAAAAATCTCACGGTTCAAACCGCAGAGCGGGTATTCAACAATAGATTTTTTGGACGGGTCAAAAAACGGAGATAAGCCCCCGACTTAAGTCGTGGAGAACCAAAAATTTTAGATTTTAGATTAAAGTTCCAGCTCCCAGATTCATCTGTGGAGTCAATCTAAAATCTAAAATTTAAAATCTAAAATCCACTTAAGTCCTGGAAAACCAAAAATTTTAGATTTTAGACTAAAGTTCAATCTCCCAGATTCATCTGTGGAGTAAATCTAAAATCTAACATCTAAAATAGACTGACCCGTCAAAAAACGGAGATAAGCCCCCGACTTAAGTCGTGGAGAACCAAAAATTTTAGATTTTAGACTAAAGTTCCATCTCCCAGATTCATCTGTGGAGTAAATCTAAAATCTAAAATCTAAAATCTAAAATCGACTGACAAGGTTTTAGGGTTGGCAGGGGCGGAGGTTGCAGTCGAATGCCAAACTGGGGTGTGTTGAGTGCGATCGCGCAAGAATTCAACAAAAATCTAGGCGCTTTCACTCCTACCTACTTTCGCTCAAAACCAGCCCTCAACTACCACGCAAGCGGAGTTATCAGTTCGTAGTGTTAAGTTGTGTGTTAAGAAATTGGTACGGTGTCAATGAATTTATTCGCTGAGTTCAAAGGAAGAGTTGTAAGTGTTGAATTTTGAGTATTGATTTCGCAATTCTCAACTCAAATCTCAATAGTGCTAACTCGATAAAAGCCTCCTTATTTCTCTCTCGCAGATTTATCTGCTGAGCATAACTCATAACTCTGTACGGGCGGGTTTAACTACTTTATCTGTAACAGTTAACTGTTAATACTCAACAGTTAACTGTTAACAGTGAACGGTCAACAGTTAACTTTCCTTCCACCCTGCACCAACTCACAGCTAATAACTCTTCAAGCTACTACTAATTACAGTCTAAGTCAGAGGCACTGTTGTGCGTAAGTGTCTCTAACTTGCTGCCAGTTTTTTGAGGAAATTGAATGACAAAGCAGATAGTTATAGCAGAGCAGCATCGCATTGCTGCCGTCTTTTCAGAAGATCAAATCCAAGAACTTGTGGTAGCCACAGGCAGCCACCAAGTCAGTGACATTTACTTGGGAATTGTTGAAAATGTACTCCCTGGGATAGATGCGGCATTCGTTAACATTGGCGATCCAGAACGTAACGGGTTCATGCACGTAACAGACCTCGGCCCGCTGCGCCTTAAACGCTCGGCAGGAGCAATTACAGAACTCCTGACCCCCCAGCAGAAAGTGGTGGTACAGGTAATGAAAGAACCGACGGGCAGCAAAGGCCCCCGGCTAACAGGCAACATTACCCTGCCGGGCCGCTATTTGGTACTGATGCCCTACGGCAGGGGAGTCAATCTCTCGCGGCGGATCAAGTCGGAAGCCGAGCGCAACCGCCTCAGAGCCCTGGCTATTTTGGTGAAACCTGCCGGGATGGGGCTGCTGGTACGCACCGAAGCTGAAGGGATGACTGAAGAAGCCATCATGGAAGATTTGGAAGTGCTGCAAAAACAGTGGGAAGCAGTTCAACTCGAAGGCGGTACCTCGCGGGCGCCGGCACTGCTCAACCGGGATGACGATTTTATCCAGCGGGTGCTGCGAGATATGTTCAGCGGTGACGTGAATCGGATTGTGGTGGACTCGCAAAATGGAATTAAGCGGGTGAAGCAGCAGTTGATGAGCTGGAACGGCGGTAAACTTCCTGCGGGAGTTTTGATAGACCACCACCGAGAGCGCGCCTCGATTTTAGAATTTTTCCGGGTTAACGCTGCGATTCGAGAAGCCCTCAGACCGAGGGTGGATTTGCCTTCGGGTGGTTATGTGATTATCGAGCCGACTGAGGCGCTGACGGTGATCGATGTCAACTCTGGCTCGTTTACTCGATCGGCGACGGCTCGGGAAACGGTACTCTGGACAAATTGTGAAGCAGCAACGGAAATTGCTAGACAACTGCGGTTACGCAATATTGCCGGGGTGATTATTGTTGACTTTATTGACATGGAGTCCCGCCGCGATCAGTTGCAGGTGCTGGAACATTTCAATAAAGCTCTCAAAGCTGACAAAGCTCGGCCACAAATCGCTCAACTGTCAGAATTGGGACTGGTAGAACTGACTCGCAAGCGCCAAGGTCAAAATATTTACGAGTTGTTCGGCCACAGTTGTCCTACTTGCAGCGGGTTGGGTCATCTGGTGCAACTCCCTGGGGAAGAAGACTTTGCAGCAGCGGTGCGGGAATCGAGCGATCGCACTGTTGCTACCTCGAACCGCGTTTTGTTGAATTTGCCCGAAGGATTGGAACGTCGCAGCTTGACGCCTGTGGCGGCTGCAACTCCTGCCCCGGTGCGGGAAGAACGCCCCCCCGAACCTGCTCGGGCTGCTTGGGAACCTCAGAGCGAAAGTTTGGATTTTGAGACCGGCAGCAATGCCTCGCCTTTGGACTTGCTCAACCATCCCAGCTATCAGGATTTGGGGAACGGAACCAGACGGCGCCGCCGCCGCCGGATTGGTGAAGAGCCTTTTGCTCTCCCGGTGGAGGAGGAACCGGTACGCAGCAAGTTGCGGCTGCCAAATACTCCGACTGCGCCCGTGGCGGATACACGCTCTGAGTATCTGGCCCCTCCCGGCATCCGGGCTGCTTCGGAGGGCTTCGGGCTGGTGAATATGGCGACTGTTGGCAGGCGCGAGGATTTCGATCGCGTGCGTCCGGCTAAGTCTGAGTTGATGAAGCCGATGGTGGAGCCTCCGGAGGTGATTTCGGTGGAAATGACGGCGGAGGAGCAGGATGTTTATGCGCTGATGGGGGTTTCTCCTTTGGTGCTTACGGATCGCAGCGTGAAAAATCCTAAGAATGCGATCGTTTCGGTGACTCTCCCCGGAGCGGCCCCGAACAAGCCGCCTTTCGAGCAGCTCGAATTTGAATTTGAAGCGACGACGCCTGCACAGAATGTTGAGGAACGGGATTATTATCCTGAAAGGTCGGTAGTTGAGCCTGTTTTTTCTGAGGATGAGGATGATGAGTCCCAAATTTATGGCGAGAGTTTGATCGACGAAACTGATGATTTTGATCAGATTGAGGAACCCAGCGATGTGATGGGCGAATCCTATGAACCGATCGAACTCAATGAGCCGATCGAACTCAATGAGCCGATCAAATTCAATGAGCCGATCGAACTCAATGAGCCGATCGAATCCCATGAGCCGATCGAATCCCATGAGCCGATCGAATCCCATGAGCCGATCGAACCCAGCGAACCCGAGGAGCCTGCTATCAACCGCCGCCGCCGTCGCCGCTCGTCAGCCGTTGTGGATGAGTGATATGAAGTCAGAGGGAAGAAGGAAGAAGTCAGAGGGAAGAGGGAAGAAGGAAGAAGTAGAAATTTTTACTCTCTTCCCATCCTTCCATCTTCCCCTTTCCCCCTCTCCCTCGAACGCTCTGGTAATTGCGGGTGTGGATGAAGTCGGACGAGGCGCTTTGTTCGGGCCGGTGGTGGCTGCTGCCTGCATTTTGCCCGACGAAGTTCTCGATGAATTAGCCAGTTGCGGGGTGCGCGACAGCAAGCAGTTGAGTGCTGCAGCCCGGAGTCGGTTAGCCGTAAAAATCCGGGCTGTAGCGGTTGACTGTCAAATTGGTGTGGCTTCGGTGCGGGAGATCGATCGCCTCAATATTTTGCAGGCTTCTTTGTTGGCGATGAAACGGGCGATTTTGAAGTTGAAGTTGACGCCGGATTTGTGTTTGGTTGATGGGAATCAAAGGATTCCCAATTTGGCGATCGCGCAAGAGACGATGATCAAGGGTGATGCGCGATCAATTCAGATTGCTGCTGCTAGTATTGTGGCGAAAGTTTGGCGCGATGAATTAATAGTACGTTTGGCTGTTAAGTATCCTGAATATGATTTGACAAATAACAAGGGATACGGTACTGCTAAACATAAATTGGCTTTGGAACGCTGCGGTGTATCTGTCTTTCACCGACAATCTTTTAGTCCTTGTCAAAAATAGTTAGTTATATCTCAAATCTTGCACCATTCTCCACTAGCCCTTGCATTTTATCCCAAAATGTCAAATAAAGGGCACAGAAACAATCAGGTAGTTCAATGTTAACCATTCTTAAACAGTAAGTACCAGTATTATTAGTGGCTTTCTCAATCATTAGCAATGGTAAGTGCGGGCAGTAATTTGAGTTGTGATAAAAGCCAGGGTTTCAGCAATACAGAACATAAGCAAAACTTCTCTATGTAGGGAGCCATACGCACGGCACCTTACCGCTTTAGTCAGGGCGAGTTTTATGAGAACTTTAGTCCTCACTAGAAACCGCGACTCGTGAGTCCGATGCGATCACCCCGATCGCACTTTAGGATTGTTTGATCGGTTGTTCGAGCGGCAATTCTATGATAAACTCGGCTCCGTGGCCCGGTGCAGACACGCAGCTAAGTTTGCCACCGTGTTCTTGGACAACTTTGTAGGAAATTGACAGGCCTAAACCGGTGCCTTTGCCAGCGGGTTTGGTGGTAAAAAAAGCCTCGAATAACTGCTGGCAAACTTCCTCTGGCATACCGGGGCCGTTGTCCGAAATCCTAATTACAGCATGGGAGTTTTGGACTTCTGTCCTAATTTTAATCTTGCTGCGGTTAGCTTTAACTTCGGCAACGGAACGCCCTTCGTTGTATTCCTCGATCGCGTCGATCGCATTTCCGATCAAATTCATAAATACCTGATTGACTTTCCCGGCATAACACTCAACCAAAGGCAAATTTCCATAGTCCTTAATTACCGCAATTTCGGGATAGTTGCCTCTGGCTTTCAGACGGCTTTGCAGGATCAGCAGCGTTCCTTCAATCCCTTCGTGCAGGTTAACTTTGCTCATTTGAGAATCATCTTTGCGGGAGAAATTTCTTAGCGATCGCACGATTTCCCGAATGCGATCGGCCCCTACCTGCATCGAAGACATCGCTTTCGGCAAATCTTCTAGCAGAAACTCTAATTCGATATCCTTAATTTGATTTTGAATTGCTGCCGGCGGCTGCGGGCAATGCTGCTGGTACATATCGAGCAAATTCAGCAAATCTTCCGTGTAGTGGCCGACGTGGACGAGATTGCCACAGACGCTGCTAACGGGATTGTTAATTTCGTGAGCAACACCAGCTACCATTTGACCGAGAGTAGACATTTTCTCAGTATGAATTAATAAGGCTTGAGTTTGCTGCAATTCGTGCAAAGTATTTTCGAGTTGAAGTTTTTGTTGGGTTAACTCTGTTTGCGATCGCAGTAAAGCTTCTTCACTGCGTTTCTGCTCGGAAATATCAGTAATTAACCCTTCCAAAGCTATCAATTCTCCCGAGTCGGAAAACACTCCCAAACCTTGCTCCCAAACCCATTTTAATTCGCCATTTTTAGAAGTAATGCGGTAATTTAGCTGATAGGGTCGATTTTCTTGCAAGGCAACTTGCACGGCATTCCACAAATTATCGCGATCGTCCGGGTGAGTTAATTCCGAGATAGAAACTTCCCGAGTGCCTATAAATTCTTCAGGAGAATAGCCGGCTAACTGATAGCAACCTTCGCTGACAAACTCCATACTGCGATCGGCATCGTTGCGAAAACGGTAGGCCATTCCCGGCAAATTGCTCATCAGCGTCGCCAGGGCCCGCTGGCTTTCCCGTAGGGCTTCTTCGGCGTGTTTGCGATCGGTAATATCCGTCATCACCCCCAGCATACAGAGTTCGCCGTCCAAATTAATCAATTCCGCTGAGAGCAAACACACCACCACCGATCCCGACTTCATCCGAAACTCGCATTCCTGATTGCGAACAACACCTTGTTCGTGCAAACTTCGCCTAAAATTAAGTCGGTCTTCAGGCCTTACCCAAATATTTAACCCCGGTACTGTATTCCAGGTCGTTTCTTCTAAATCGTAACCCGTCATCGACAAAAAACTATCATTAACTTCAATAAAACGACCCTCAGCAAAAGTAGTAATAATCATCGGATCTGGGCTTGAACGAAAAGCTTTAGAAAACTTTTCTTCCGATAAACTCAACTTTTTAATAGCCTCTTCCAACTGACTTGTCCGCTCTTTAACCCGGCATTCCAATACCTCATTAGCCTGCTTCAGGGCCTCCTCAGCCTGCACCCGATAAGTGATATCGCGCACCACGCCTTGCAGCCCCATTTTGCCGCCAATATCCATAGAAGTTAGCAGCACTTCCGCCGGAAACTCAGAACCGTCCAAACGGCAGTGCCGCCAGTCAAAACGGCAATTTCCCGCTCGCACAGCCGTATTAACTCGCTCTTGATAAAGACTCAGAGAATCTTGTCCCTCCAGTTGTAACAGCGGGCTGAACTCCGAAGGATGCTTGCCGCAAAACTCCGATTCAGTGCTGCATCCAAATAACTTTAAAGTAGCCGGATTGCAATCCAAAAAACCCTCTTCGTCTAGCAGCATTACCGCATCAGTCGTCGATTCGTACAAAGTGCGAAACTTTTTTTCCGACGCCTGTAAAGAAGCAATCAATTGCATCTTTTCCTCAGCCGCCCGCTTTTGCTCAGTAATATCCTGCATTACTTGAGAAAAACCCTTCAACTTTCCCCTTTCATCCCGCAAAGGAGTAACAATAATATTCGCCCAAAATCGCGATCCGTCTTTGCGAAGCCGCCAGCCTTCATTTTCGTATCGACCTTCTGCCACTGCCCTGATTAATTTTTCTTGGGGCTTGCCAATTTCAAGATCTTGTTTCGTGAAAAAACACTCCGAGTTATTGCCCACTATTTCATGAGATTTGTATCCAAAAATGCGTTCGGCACCCGAATTCCAGCTAGCTACATACCCCTCAGTATCTAACATGAATATAGCGTAATCCTTAACGCCTTCAATTATTAAGCGCAGCCGTTCTTCGCTTTCTCGAAGTGCAGATTCTGCTTGCTTGCGCTGGGTGATATCTTCTACAAAACCTTCGTAGTAGAGCAATTTACCCGCTTCATCGCAGACAGCCCGCGCATTTTCAGCGATCCAAATTATTGTTCCGTCTCGGCGATAAATCTGCGACTCAAAATCCGATACGATGCCCTGTTCTTGCAAAGCAGAAACAAACTGATCGCGCCGATCTGGATTGACGTAAAGCTGATCGCTGATATCAGTCAGACAGCCCATCAATTCTGCGGCAGAACTATATCCGTAGATGCGAGCCAAAGCTGGGTTAGCGCTGATGTAGCGACCGTCTTGGGTTGTTTGAAAAATGCCCGACACCGCATTTTCAAACATACTATAATATTTTGCTTCCATTTGGTGCAGTGCCTCCGCGACATTCAGGCATTCTATCGCTTTATTTCCTAATTTTTGATTTCCCACTTGTGAATACCCTGCTCTTGTGTGTGACTTGAATATTTTTGGTCTACCGCCTGTTAAATTTGAGCCGTTTGTTAGACTGAAATATGGTGTGTCGCAGCCGGAGACGAGTGTGTTTATTCATCTGTCCTACTGGGCTGTTAGTTGTTAGTGGTTGCTGCAGAAAGTTTAGTTGTTCGGGTATTTATTTGAGGCTTGAGTGGCGGTCACGATCGCATTGGCCCAACGATCTGCCTGCGATGCAGGTGTTCTAGCAAAACCCGTTCCTTGAAATCTCCCTGGATATATTAGCAGTTGAATACCCTGAAATAAGTTAGTAGCAAGGATGTTGTTACAATAATAAAAGGCAGCGACTCCTACAACCGCAAGACTCTATTTTTAGGATTTGGGTGAGAGTACGATCGACTATTACGCGAGGCAACAAACCCGCCTGCAATAGCTAAACGCTCGCTGTCCTTGCTGTCAGTCGATTGGAGATTTTAGATTTTAGATTAAAGAAGTGACTCCACAGATGAATCTTGGGCTCCCTAAGTTCTAAAATTTTTTGGTCTCCACAACTTTTGTCGGTAACTTTTATCGGTCTTTGGGTGCTCTGAGTTACTGTTAAGTATTATTGCTGATAGATAATACAGCAGACTGCTGGCAGTTATACGATCTGGGGTTTCTATGTAAAGTTGGCACAAGAAGAGGGTAATTGTTGTATCAAAAAATTCATATTCTGCTGCTGCGGGCTTAAAAATTCTGTAGCGGTGCTGGCATTTGGGCAAAAATCTGGGTCCGATCGCGCAAAATGTGGTCGGCAAGTCTGGTAAAATCCCGATCGATTCTCGGTTTGGCCGCAAAGCTCGATCGGGCTAAATTTGACTAGAACTAATAAATGACAGATTCTCCTCTCCTAGCAACGCCAGAGTTAGCCCCAGCTTCAACCCAGACGGCGGATTCTCCTGTGTGGCCAGCCCTCCTGCAACAAGTATTAGACAGACAATCTCTCTCACGCGCCCAAGCAGCCGACTTGATGCAGGGATGGCTAGCCGAAGCTATTCCCCCCGTCCTCTCAGGAGCAATTTTAGCGGCCATCCAAGCCAAAGGCATCTCTGCGCCAGAATTGGTAGGAATGGCTCAGGTATTGCATTCTCAGTCGCTTGCAGGTGAGGCGGAGAGCGTTTTCAATTCCCAATCTCCAATCTCCAATCTCAAATTAATTGATACTTGCGGCACAGGCGGCGACGGCGCATCCACGTTTAACATTTCCACTGCTGTAGCTTTTGTGGCCGCCGCCGGCAAAGTTCGAGTCGCCAAACACGGAAATCGCTCCGCATCGAGCAAAGTGGGTTCTGCTGACGTGTTGGAAGCACTCGGAGTCAACCTCAACGCCGATTCTGTGAAGGTAAGATCTGCGGTAGACTCCGTGGGCATCAGCTTTTTATTTGCCCCTGGGTGGCATCCCGCACTTAAGGTTGTAGCGTCGCTCCGGCGCACTTTGAAGGTGCGGACTATTTTTAACCTATTAGGGCCCCTTGTCAATCCTATGCGCCCTACAGGGCAGGTAATCGGAGTGTTCGATCCTAGTTTGGTACCAACTATTGCTCAAGCTTTGGGCGAGTTGGGGACTGAGTTAGCTGTAGTCGTTCACGGCAGAGAAAAATTGGACGAGGCGGGTTTGGGAGATGTGACTGATTTGGCGGTTTTGTCGGAGGGCAAAGTGGAACTCACTACTTTAGACCCCCAAAAGGTAGGATTGACACCAAGTGCGATCGGCTCGTTAAAAGGCGGAAATGTTGAGGAAAACGCCGAGATTTTGCGGAACGTTTTGCAAGGCAAAGGTACGCCCGCACAAATGGATGTTGTAGCTTTGAATGCGTCTTTGGCTTTTCAGGTGGGAGGTGCAATTCCTATGGGTTCTCACGCAGCAGGAGTTTCTATGGCTAAGGACATTTTATTGAGCGGCGAATCTTGGTTGAAGTTGCAGCAGTTGATTGAGTTTTTGAAATGAAGGAAGAAGGAAGAGGGAAGAAGGAAGAGGGAAGAAGTAAAGAAAAATTTAGGATGCCAAAATCTTCCCAATCAAAGCGTCTAAAACTCAGCCTTCTGCATTCATACTTTTTCAAGTTGGGAAACTTTTTTCTCTCTTCTATTTTTGTTGGTTAGTAAAACAAATCCTTCTTCCTTCTTCCCTCTGTTTAAGAGCGCGATCGAAATTCAATCACATCTTGCTTAATCGTTATGTCTTTATTACCAAAAAAATCGTGACCCAACAGTCCGATCTCTAGGGATGGGGAGACTGCCACAACTACATTATTAACCGCCAGACCACCTGCTTCAATAGAAGTCAGGCGACCGAGGGGAAAAGTAGCCACGCCGTTGGGAGTTTGTGCTTGCACTGTTCCCTGGAGAACAAGGCTCAAGGCTTTAGCCATTGCTGGTGTAATTACTGTGCCACTAGCTCCAGAATCTACCATCATCTCGAACTTTTGTTTGCCGTTAAATGTGACTTCTATGACCGGGATATTAGCCTCTCGGCGTTTGATTTTTGCCTGAAACACTCCAGACTTTGCTGCGGGCGAAGTGGTGGGAGTCAATTCTTTGGGCAGAAAACCGCAGACTGACTGGCTGAGGTTGAGGGTTCGGCCTGACGAGCTCCGCATGAAGCATCCCTCACTTTCTTGAGCCACTGCGGGCGAGGAGTTGGCAACAGTCCCTATTAAAATTGAACTGCTCACAGAAATAGCTGTTGTTACAACCAGTAACGGTTTGCACAGTTTTTGAGAGTTCACTAGATGCTTGTATAAGTTTGAGAGTAAAGGCAAGGGAGATTTACTAGCCATAGTTTCGTTAAACGCTGTAGCTCGATCGTAACAGCGACAACTGCCTTTTGGTATAGATATAGAATTTCCGCCCGCCGCCTAAGCTGCTGGCAGATAAATTGCTGGCGCGGGGGGAGATGGAGAATTTGCACTTATTGCTGCTTTTTGATTACCTGTGGCATAAGTGCCTCCGGCATCGGGCTTCCGGCATAAGTGCCTTGCTTTTCCGAAGCCTTGCACAAATTAAAATAATATCTGTATATTGCCGACTAGCATCAAATCCCTGGCAGTGGTAAGAATTAAACCAAACGAAAGTAATTAAGGATGCCATGTCACTTTCAACTGCACAACCCGCTCTCCTAGTCCTGGCTGACGGTACTGCTTACCGCGGCTGGTCGTTTGGCGCTGACGCCACCGTCGTTGGCGAGGTAGTATTTAATACGGGAATGACGGGCTACCAAGAAGTATTGACCGATCCCAGCTATTGCGGTCAAATTGTAACTTTTACTTATCCAGAATTGGGCAATACCGGGGTAAATCTCGAAGACGAAGAATCCTCGCGGCCGCAAATTCGAGGTGCGATCGCCCGGAACGTGTGCAGCCGCCCCAGCAACTGGCGCTGCTCGCAATCTCTGCAAGACTATCTGAAACAGTACGATGTCCCCGGAATTTATGGGATCGACACCCGCGCCCTCACTCGCAAAATTCGCACGGTGGGAGCGATCAACGGTGGCATTTCGACCACGATTCTTGACCAGGCAGAGCTTTTGGAGCAAGTGCAAGAGGCCCCCAGTATGGACGGGCTGAATCTGGTTCAGGAAGTCACCACTCGCGAGGTTTACGAGTGGTCTGAAGCCACGGACTCGGTTTGGGAGTTCAGTCCTACAGTCAAACCTGCTAACGGCCAAATGTGGACGGTGGTAGCGCTAGACTTTGGGATCAAGCGCAACATCCTGCGGCGTCTGGCGAGTTACGGGTGTCGGGTCATCGTTGTCCCCGCTGACACGTCGCCGGAGGAAATCCTCAAATACAACCCGGACGGCATTTTTCTGTCCAACGGCCCCGGAGATCCGGCGGCGGTAACGGAAGGGATCGCGACTGCGAAAGCTTTGTTAAAGTCGGACAAACCCGTATTCGGCATCTGCATGGGACACCAAATTTTGGGACTTTCCTTGGGTGCAGAAACTTTTAAACTTAAGTTCGGCCACCGGGGATTGAATCATCCAGCGGGTTTAACTGAGCAAATAGAAATTACTAGCCAAAATCATGGTTTTGCGATCGACCCCGATTCCCTAGCCCCGGAAGTAGAGATTACTCATCTCAATTTGAACGATCGCACCGTAGCCGGATTGAAACATAAAACTCTGCCACTGTTTTCAGTGCAGTACCACCCAGAAGCCAGCCCGGGCCCGCACGACGCCGACTATTTATTCGATCGGTTCGTGCAGTCAATGCGAGACAATCAGAAAGTAGCCAGCAGTAAATAGTCAGCAGTCAGCAGTCATTAACCGTTGACTGCTGACTCAAAAAAACTAAAAACCACTGAAAAAAAAAACTGTAGACAAAAAACCAAAAAACTCCTATAATGAAGCCTCGACTTTAAGCCATATCTAGCTAGGAGGGTGTCATTCCTGAGTCATTGACCCTGACCGTTAGCCTCAGAGGCACTCGCGAAGTCAGGAATAACTGTCAGTTATTTCGCCTGACGGGCCTGCTGGACGCTTTTTCTGAGGCCACTTTTCGGAAGGTAATAAGCAAATGTATTGACGAGGGCCCAAAACACGTAATTTTGGACTTGTCTCAGATAGACTTTGTGGATAGTTCAGGCTTGGGCGCACTTGTGCAACTTGTCAAAAAAGCCCAAACCTTGGAAGGGACATTGCAAATTGTCTCAAATCCCCGCGTAACTCAGACGGTTAAACTGGTTCGCTTAGAGAAATTTTTGTCTTTGCAGCCTTCGGTTGATGAGGCGGTAAAAAACGTCAAGGATGCTTGACGCCAAAGTGAATTAAATTAGCTATCCGGTTCTCAACGCTGGATAGCAAATTTTTATTTTTGTGCTGGTAAAACAATACCGATTTTCCCAGAAGCTGCGACACGCGCCAGCCGCTATTTTCCCAATGCTTAGAGTTTCGGTGGAGGGGAAGTAAAATATGTGTGGCAAACACGCGGAAAAATGGTATAAAAATTAGAGCATCCCGATTTGGTAAAAAGCCTTTTTTAGGAGTGCGATCGTCGCGCCAAGCTTTTCCTCTATATCTCGCTTCGTGATCTGACAGCGAACACTCCTGGGAAAGCTATAATTGCTGAAGTAGCGAAAGACGCAAGAAGTAAGTGACTAGAAAAACCAAGCTGTGCGGAAGTTTTATTTAAAAAAGTATGTCGCCGATCGCAGATGACGGGCTCAAACTGAGTCTGACGGATATCAGTTTAAATCGAGTGCATCCTGCGAGGGCTACACCAGCAGAAATAGAAAGAATTTCGCCCGCAGCCTGGGCATATTTGGGAGATGCAGTGTACGAACTCTACGTTCGCAGTTCGTACTTAGTCCCACCCAAAAAATTGCAAGCTTATCACGAATTGGTGGTGGGGCAAGTACGAGCCGAAACTCAAGCGCGTCACTTGCGATCACTCTCTCCTTACTTGAACAGTACAGAATTAGCAATTGTCAAGCGCGGCCGCAATGCTGCAGCGGGCCGTTCTAAGCGAGCAGATCCAGAGATATACCAACAAGCCAGCAGCTTAGAAACCTTGGTCGGATATTTGTATCTCACCGATCCCGAAAGATTGACCGAACTTCTGGCACTTTTAGATCTTGAGACTTAAAGGATTTAGCAGTTAAAATTTGGGAAGGGGGAGGGATTAATTAACCATCCTTGCACGGCTAACATAAAACCGCAAAAATCGCGATCGGCAAAACAGGATTTATCAGTTATTAACTAGCAATTTGAACACAGCAAAATCCTTGCTCCCTCCCTAGAATATCTAAAATCTCAAAGCCCCAAGATTGCTCCCTCAATCAAGAATCTCATATCTACAATCTACAATCGATTAGCCTTCAGCCAAAACGTTTTGACCACAAGAAACCAATGAGAAAATTTACCCGACCAAACTCCTCGCGATCAAATTCCGACAGCAAGCCATTCCAAAGCGAAGGCCGCCGTCAGGACTCACAACCATCCTCTCCCCGCTTTGAACGCAAGCCCCGTCCCGACACTCGCGGAGTAGACGCGCCTCAAAAGCGATCGACCTTCGCCCCGCAATCGCGAGAAATGCCCGTGAGAGCAATTTTCAAACGGAGAGTCGATTCCGACGGCCAACCATCCCTTCGCAGAAATAATACTTTCCAAGACAGAGACAGCAGCCCGCAGGAATCCCGGGGCAATTATTACCAAGACAGAGACAGCAGCCCGCAGCCGGCCCGCAACAATTTCCGAGACAGAGACAGAGACAGCAGCCCGCAGCCGGCCCGCAACAATTTCCGAGACAGAGACAGAGACAGCAGCCCGCAGCCGGCCC
>NZ_JAUBPU010000002.1:0-48927 GCF_036700885.1 Microcoleus sp. S13_B4 | reverse complement strand
GCAACAATTTCCGAGACAGAAACAGAGACAGCAGCCCGCAGGAATCCAGGGGCAATTATTACAAAGACAGAGACAAAGACAATAGCCCGCAGGAATTCCGGGGCAACCATTTCAGAGACAGAGACAAAGACAGAGACACTCGCCCTGTTGACACTGCCTCAAATACAGTCGTGCAACCAGACGCAGACACAGACGACATGATTTACGGCCGCCATGCGGTGCAAGCAGCTTTAGAAACAAACCAAGTCCTCAACCGGATCTGGGTTGTTCCCCACCTGCGCTACGATCCCCGCTTTCACAGCTTGCTAACCGAAGCCAAAGCCAACGGCAGCATCATTGACGAAGTTGACGATTTGCGCCTCGACTACATCACGCGCAAAGCAAACCACCAAGGCGTAGCGGCTCAAGTATCCGCCTACGAATACCTGGATTTGAGCGAACTGATCGCGAAGGCTAAGTCGGCTTGCGAAGATCCCGTAATTGTGGTAGCAGAAGGACTCAACGACCCGCACAATCTAGGGGCGATTATTCGCACCGCAGAAGCATTGGGATCTCAGGGCATGGTGATTCCCCAGCGGCGGGCTGTTGGGATTACCTCGGCAGTGAGAAAAGTGGCAGCAGGGGCATTGGAAAGCCTGCCCGTGGCGAGGGTTGTCAATCTTAACCGGGCGCTGGAAGAACTCAAAGAGGCTGGATTCTGGATTTATGGCACTGCAGCAGGCGTCGGTCAATCTATAGAGACAGTCAAGTTCTCCGGGCCCACTGTTTTAGTGGTGGGTGGTGAAGCTGACGGTTTGAGCCTTTTGATACAGCGCGGCTGTGACGGATTAGTTTCAATTCCTTTAAGGGGCCATACTCCTAGCCTGAATGTCTCGGTAGCAACGGGGATGGCTTTATACGAAATTTACCGCCAGCGCGGGCCCAAAAAGTTTCACGTACATGGCTCCTAAAGGTGGTTGAAAAAAAGAGTACAACAGAGTAGCTTATTGTGAATGCCGCCCAGAATAGAGTGGCACCACACCCGGAACAAGTAAGGATAGCCGATCGACTCTCGTTACTTGTTCAGGCGAAAGTAGAAGGGGCCTTGCCCCTAGGTTCAAACAGGAATTCGACACCAATCTATTTAGAGATCAGCTTTAAATAGGTTTGGACGGTTCTTGGCAGCAGTCAGCCACGTGTAAATAACAAAAGCCTAGGCGTGTTCGCAGCACCCTGAAAACACCATCAAATACATTAGAAAAGCAGATGAAAGAATTCTTGATTACCTTACTCAACTTTTTCGGATTGGCTTGGTGGGTTGAAGTTAAAACTTCAGCGCCGCGGTGCATTTACTATTTTGGCCCGTTCTTAACCGATGGAGAGGCGGAAGCTGCAAAAGCAGGATATGTAGAAGACATAGAAAATGAAGGGGCAGAAGGTGTTAGTGTTTCGATTTACCGCTGCAAACCAATTACTTTGACTGTTGCAGAAGATTTGGGAAAGCTTGGTGATGGAGGGCTGTGGCCGGTTTTGAGCGGTCAGTAGAAGCAGGGGATTTTTGAGTTGTGAGAGGGCTACGCTTCCCTCACAACGTTGTGCGGTTTTGAGTTGTGAGTTGTAACTTCAAAACTCTTGATTGTTGGGTGATAAATTGCTTGTGACCAACTCCAAACTCAACACTCGCAATTGCCAACTGCTTCGGGGTGACTCTCAATCCAGTGATCGATGTCTGCGAGTACCCGATCGGGAATTTCCCAAGGGAACAAGTGGGCTGTATTGGGATAGCACTGCCACTGACAATCGTGGAGGTGGCGGGCGGTTTCTAAACTCGACTCTGAGGTGATGTGCCGATCGGCCTCTCCGGCCAACACCAAGCTGGGACATTGAATGTCGCCGAGGTGGAGCAGTCGGTTGTATCCAGCCCTCAGAGCGGTATTTAACGCCTTGGTGGCCTTGTTGGAAGTCTTGAGGTAGGCGGGGGTGCCTGCCTGTGCTAAGTAGCGGTAAGGGGTGGCGTTATGCTGCTGTATCAAGTAGCGAAAGAGCGATCGCCTCGCAAAAGTATCAATATTCCACTGCCAACCGGGTATCGCCCAATTGATAATTCCGGCTAAACCGGTGTAAAGGTTATCTTGCCAAGAGATGGGAGGGTGACTTCCTCGCGGTTTGGCTGCGGATGCGAGTACAATCAAACCGGTGACTCGCTGGGGATATTTCATGGCTAATTCCAGGGCTAAAATCCCTCCCAAAGACCATCCGATCACCAAACACCGATCGATCCCCAATCGATCTAATAGTGCTTCTAAATCGAGGAGGTGATCGGTCATTTCAAAGGCAGTTGAGGTGCGGCTGTTGCCGTATCCGCGCAAGTCAGGGGCGATCGTCTGGAACCGCTTTGATAAGTGTTCTGTGAAGACGGACATACAATCGCCGGAACCTGGATGGCCGTGCAAGCAGAGGATGGGAAACCCTTTGCCTTTGACGGAAACGCTGAGTTTTGTGTGTGGCATTTTCTGATTACGCGATCGAACGAATTAAATAAAATTGAAAAATCTTAAAACTCCTCAAAAAATATTAATTATTAATACATCTTATTTCTCGAATTACTTGATTTGAATTTAATTATATCTAACTTGCCTGTGTTGTCAAGAAATAACGTTTTTGCCTAATACCAATTTTTTATGAGGCTGCATAGAATCCGATCCCCCCTAGCCCCCCTTAATAAGGGGGGGACAAGATTCCGATCAAAGTCCCCCTTCTTAAGGGGGATTTAGGGGGATCGAGATATGTGCAACTTCGCATTAAATTGGTATAAAGTAAGGTGAATTGGGAAAAAACCGATCAATACCTGAGAAGGACAATATGGCTAACTATGATATTTTTGACGATAATTACTACCTCACAAAATATCCCTTTGTTCAACAAGCTATCGATCAAGGAATTATCAGTTCTGGCAAAGAACACTTTGAAAAGTTTGGTCAAAAACTCGGTTTCACGGAAGTGTCGCGATATTACGATGAAAGTTACTATCTCGCCAACAATCCCGCAGTCGCGGCCGCTGTCAGTTCCGGAGCTTTTGCATCAGGCTTAGATCACTTTATTCAGTTTGGCTGGGAACAAGGTCTTGTCAATACATCGCCTGACTACGATGAATCATTTTATTTAAAGCGATACCCCGTACTTGCTCCCTTTGTGCAGAACCAAACTTTCAAATCGGGTTTTGAGCACTTTATCAAATTCGGAGCCCAAGAAAGCCTTTATGCGAGTACCTTTTTTGAACCCGAATATTTGCTGAAAAACCCGGATGTAGCAGCAGCAGTCCAAGCAGGAGTTTTCAAAACAGGTGGAGAACATTACCGAAAATTTGGACAATTTGAGCCAAGTCGCTCTGCAACCTTTGTCGGTACTACAGGCAGTGACGTTGTAGCTGGATTTGGCGTAGGGAAAGTTGAAATCACCGGCGTTCAAGTATCTTTAGATGCAGCAGGCAATCGAGTTTATGAAAAAAACAACTATTATCTCGATCAAGATACCTTAATTAGCAGTCAAGGCTCTGATACTTTTGTGCTTGGTGTTGGGGATTTTTCCCATACCAATGATCCTATTTTCTACAGGGGTTTTGGAAACATACCTGTTATTATTAAAAATTTTGACCCGCAAGCTGATTCGATCCAACTCGCAGGAACGCGAGGAGGGTATCAATTCTCGTCTGGAGAGAATGGCAGCAATTCTTATATTCTTCTAGGCAATGGTAGAGGTATCGAAAGAGTCGCTCAAATTGAGGGAAATGCCAATACTCCCTTTCTAGCAAATCGAGGTCGCGGTATTTTGATTTTTAGTGAAAATAGTGTATTGGATAATTTTTCAGAAGTTGAATATTTACAAAAAAGTACCGATGTTGCTGCCGCTGTGAAAGCAGGAAATTTCTCTTCAGGTCTCGATCATTATACAAAATTTGGACAATTTGAACCTAATCGCTCTGCCACTTTTGTTGGAACTAATGGAAATGATATTGTCACTGCTTTTGGCAATGGAAAAACGGAAATTACTGGAGTTGATTTAGATACAAGTTTTACTTTTGGCGGAGCCGGCCGTTATTTTAGTAATGGTAGCAATGAATTTGATACCCTGATTGGCAGCCAAGGGGCTGATACTTTTATGTTGGCTTATGATTTTACCTCGCCACCACCGTCTCAGATGATTCCCAGCGCGCAAGAATTATATAGAGGGCCAGGGGAGGCTCGCATTCGCGGATTCAACCCCACGCAGGGTGATGTACTCAGGTTAGCAGGTCAACTCAGTGACTATCAAATATCTCCGGTAGGTGCAGATTTAGTCATCTCCCAACCAGAAGATACAATTGCAATTATTGAAGGAGGTGCTAATTTAAATCTGCGACAACTGACTTTTCCTGCTCCTAATTTTTATTCGAGTGCGAAGTCTACTTTCTTGCTGGGTTAGTTAATAGACATCTCCCAAAAAGCCGGTCAAGAACAGTCTCTCCGGCCTGTTCCACAAGAATTATGGGAGATGTACAATAGATGTAATTCACCTTTATGAGTGACGGAGGTCGGCAAATAAATGTTTATTAACTACATCAGTTTGATGCTGATCAATATGGTGGCAGGGTTATTTATCCTCGCCTACTATGTCTATTCCGGTATCGACGGCGCCGATCGAACACGGTGGATTCCCGGGTTTGGCATGAGTGGCGCGATCGCCCTGACAACAGGCTTGCACATGATCTTCACTTGGTCACTTCCAGGCAGCTTCAACATTGCCTTCGGGGAAATGTCAGTTTTGTTCGGTATCGTCTTCCTCGGTGCTGCTGTCGCCCTAGCTCAAAACTGGGAGTTGCTAACAGTTACGATTTACGCCTTTTTCGCAGGTGCGGCTGCTATTTTGATCGGTTTGCGGATTATCAATCTCGGTCTAACCACGCAGCCAATACTATCAGGTATGGGCTTCATCCTGTCGGGACTCGGTGGCGTCTGCGCGACGCCTGCGCTGTTGATGCCAACTAATCGCACTCTGCGACTGATTGGGGCGATCGTTCTAATAGCAGCGGGTCTGATCTGGGCTTTGACGGCGTGCATGGTATATTGGGAGCATCTCGCTAAATTCTCGAATTGGGTGCCATACCCCATGCGCTGAAACCTGGCAACTTACCGCGAGCCAAAATAAGTCGTTTTCGCAATATTCTCTTAAAATCCGGGATTCCGGCTAATGTAATCGGCAATTTTAGAAATAGACTGGCGCATTTGTAAATCGCCGCTGCTGGTGTCAATCACAGTCATTACATAGGCCTCGTCGTCAATACTCATCGCTAAAGTTGTGCCGAGCACCAGGGAATTTTGGCCTGTTTTTTCGCCCAACCACTGAGCTTTAGTTCCTTGCAAGGCGGCAAATCCCAGAGCGTGATCGTACTGGCGGTTGAGAGTTTCTATTAATAGTTTAGCACCAGGTGTTTCGCCGTTGTAAATTTGCACCATCATTTCGGTGAGTTCGTTAGCAGTCAGGCGGTTGGGGCCAGAACCGGGGTTGGCGGGCATAATCTTTTCCCCCATTAATTTGAAGTTAACGCGGGTGACTTGGTAGCCGCGATTATCTAAAAATTGATTGATGTAATCGGCTCCCAAATAATCGATCAGTTGATTTGTGGCGGTATTGCTGCTGCGATCGATCATTTCTTCTAACAGTAGCTGTAGCGGGTAATTTTTAGGGGACAAAATCTGCGTAGATGAGTCTTCGGTGAAATTACCCGAATTGACAAATACTTCCTGGTTGAGACTAATTTTTTCTTTTTCGACTTTTTGCATCAGGGCGACAGCAATCGGCAATTTAATTAAGCTGGCCGGACTGACAGGAGGCACATCGCCCCGCAAGTGTACGCACTCTCTAGAAAGGTTGCAAACACCGATCGAAGCTTGAGCCGACAAACCGCTTTCCCGGGCAACCGCAGCCAAAAAATTAGATTTTGCTTGCTGGACTTGAAAGGTTGCTGCTGTTAAATTTTCCCGATATTCTTGAGTTTTTGAGGCAGCGAGGGAAGCTAAAAATGAATTTTGAGGAACTTCCTGCAAGTTGTTGAGGGCCTGGTTCCACAAAAATTGAGTTTGCTGCGAAGATTCGATCGACTTATTTTGCGGCCGTTTAGTTTCTACGGCTCGGTTGGCTAAACGAACTGCTTGCTGTAAGTTGTCGTTAGCCCTCTGTTCTACTAATATTTGAACTTCCACCGCTTGCAACTGCTGTAGCAGTTGTTCTTGAGGATTGGCGGCAACGGGAACTAAGCGCGAGAGCAGGGTTGGTTCTGGGGAGGGAGAGGGGGGTTGTTCTAATTCGGTGACGAGCCGATCGCGAATTTTGTAGAGTTCGTCTAGGGAACGCGGGTTAGATGATTGAGAGAATGAACTTGCGATGGTTAACATCTGAACCAGTCCAATGCCGGCTACTACTGCCGCCATCTTGTGGGCGATCGACAAAAAACGCCTGCTCCCTCGCATATTTAACATCCTCTACACAACCAAATTCTATAATAAGCAGCTATTGTTACATCAGTCAAACTGTTTTAGATTTTAGATGGGAGATTTGAGATTGAAGAACAAATCTAAAATCTACAATCTCAAATCTAAAAGGGTTTTGATCGCGCCACTACCGCAACATAATCAAAATAAAGGGAGCGATCGCACCAAAGCAATCAACCCCCTCTAAATATTGCGAACTATCTACTTTTTGCGTCGCCGTCTCCAGTCAGCACCCAACCGTTTCAGGTAATCCCAGCCGCGTTGGGGCCAGACATGATCGCTACCGATTTTTTCGGCAATCCAGCGAGCTACTTTGGGGCCTGTCCAGTCTCCGCCGTCGGGGGCAGGGCCTTGCAGCGCTTGTCGCAGTTCTTCTTGCTCTTCAGGATTCAGCAAGGATTTGGCAGGAGGGGGCTGGCGGTCTCCGCTGCGATTTCTCACAGAGTTAGGCCCTTCTCGGTTGTAGCGCTGGACAATTTCTTTGGCATAGTCGTAGTTGAGGCCTACGACTTGGGCTGCTTGTTTGATAGTCCAATTTCTGGAAACTAACAGCAGCAAGTGCCAGCGGCGCGACTCTGTGGTGTTTTGTGCCTGCCGGTAGCGAATTTTGAGTTCCTCTGCCGTCAGGTGGGATTCTAAGTGAGCTTTAGGTGGCATTCCTCCAACGGGGCATCGGGAACTTCTTACCATATATCTTTGGTTTTGGGGATAATTCCGGATGAAATTATTTTCCTGGGGATCGTGGTGGCAAATAAGTAGCTTTTTTTACCCCCGATGCACGCAGCTAGTCGCACTTGAGGAAGGACTGCTGGTTTTTTGCAGGTGCGCGCAACAAAAGACCTCGGCGTGGGGGTTAGCGTTTCGAGCTTTTTTGTCAGCCCCAGATTTCTGACAGGCTTGTTGACCTCTGGCACAATGGGCGTGTATCAGAAAAGGTCGATCACTATTTTCTTCGATCGCGCAGCCGCCATTAATTCACTCGGATGACTGATAACTTTCAGTAATTTGTGGCTAAAAAAGTGTTTTTCATAATTTGGTTATAATTATTAGGGAATCGGCAGCCGTAATCTAATATTTTATTTTTCATGATTTTCTATTTTCAGTTGACATTTTTAAAACAATAAAGAGGCGAATGAGCTCGTAAAAGGTCAGATGCAGAGGCTTCAACTTATGCCTTCAAAAAATATTAAATCTCACAAAAGGGGTAAGTTATTCTCAGGAAATGTTTTAATATTATCTGAATATCTTTTTCCGAATAAAGCACTTGCAATCGGGGTTTGTTTGATTTTTTATGCCATTTTTTTATACCATAAAGCCGGGGTTGCGTCCAAGAGAAGCTGGGTTCTATTATTTTATAATTTAGATGACAGAATTGGGAATGACTGATTTCCTAATGAGTGTGATCTTGCATACACCTTCTTGGAGGCAGAACCTAATTATGTAGGAGCAGCATTGCACACCTTACCCCTTACTCATATAAATCTCGCGTCAAACCACTTTTTGCATCAGTCCTGATACAGTTGCATTCTTGGTTTGTTAAAAGATTAGGTAAAAAACTCGATCGCTATTTTGTGTTCGGTGGGATTTGGGGAATTGAATCTATTGTAGATAAAATGACCGATCGCGCGTTAGCGGAGTCCTCTTTGAGGCTCGAACTTTCGCCACAAAAATAGCCGACTTTGCCTTCGGGCTGTAAGCAGGTACAATTGCCAGCTATATTAACTGTATTGTCTCAAAGTAGAAATGATAAAGGTACGAGCATGGCATCCATCCGCGAGTTGCACCGACAACTGGTCAATAAAGAACGCTCTGCTGTGGAAATTACTCAAGAAGCATTAGACCGAATTACCCAGCTAGAGCCGAAGTTGAAAAGCTTTCTGTGCGTTACGGCAGACAGCGCCTTGGCGCAGGCCCATAAAGTGGATGCCCAAATCGCAGCCGGAGAGCAAATTGGCCTGTTGGCCGGCATCCCGATCGCCGTTAAAGATAATATGTGTACCGAGGGCGTTCCTACAACCTGCGCCTCTCGGATTTTGGAGAATTTTGTTCCTCCCTACGATGCAACCGTCGTCTCCAAACTCCAAGCAGCCGGTGCGGTGATTGTGGGTAAGGCGAATATGGACGAGTTTGCAATGGGGAGCTCGACAGAAACTTCTGCCTATCAAGTTACCGCGAATCCTTGGGACTTGGAGCGCGTGCCCGGAGGGTCTTCTGGTGGTTCTGCCGCAGCGGTAGCCGCCGGAGAATGCGTTGTGAGTTTGGGTTCGGATACTGGCGGCTCAATCCGCCAACCTGCTGCTTTTTGCGGTTTGGTGGGGCTGAAACCGACTTATGGGTTGGTTTCTCGCTACGGTTTGGTGGCCTATGCTTCTTCTCTCGATCAAATTGGGCCCTTTGGCCGGACTGTTGAGGATTCGGCGATTTTGTTGGGGGCGATCGCCGGTTATGATCCGAGAGATTCCACGAGTCTTAATGTCCCAATTCCTGACTACGCTCAAGCTTTAAGACCCAGTTTGCGGCCGAAGGGTCAGATTAGAATTGGTGTAATTAAAGAAACTTTTGGTGTCGGGTTGGAATCGGGGGTTAAAGACGCTGTTACTAAGGCGATCGAGCAATTTCAACAATTGGGCGCAGAAATTCAAGTCATTTCTTGTCCCCGGTTCCGCTACGGTTTGCCCACTTACTACATTATTGCTCCCTCGGAAGCTTCGGCAAATTTGGCGCGATATGATGGAGTCAAGTACGGCTTCCGGTCTCCAGACTCTGATAACCTTTTGGATATGTATGCCAAAACTCGCTCTCAAGGGTTCGGTGCGGAAGTTAAACGCCGGATTGCGATCGGCACTTACGTATTGTCGGCTGGATATTACGATGCCTATTATCTGAAAGCTCAAAAAGTTCGGACTTTGATTAAAGAAGACTTTGAAAAAGCTTTTTCTCAAGTTGATGTTTTAGTCTGTCCCACAGCTCCTACTACCGCATTTAAGGCTGGGGAAAAATTTAATGACCCCCTGAGTATGTATTTGTCAGATTTGATGACTATTCCGGTGAATCTTGCTGGTTTGCCAGCTTTGAGTTTGCCCTGCGGATTTGATGATAAAGGACTGCCTGTGGGTATACAACTGATTGGTAATGTTTTGCAAGAATCTCGGCTGTTTCAAGTGGCTCACGCTTACGAACAGTCAACGAATTGGCACTTGCATCACCCGGAATTGGATTAATTTGGGAAAATCGGCGGAATGCTGTGGCGGAAGTTAGTAATCGATCTTGGCTAATTATCTGAATTAATCCTTTGCCATTAGCTGTTGAAAGATATCTAACTTCCCGCGTGCTCTATCTTCTATGAACAAGTTGCTAGTATTCCTTTTGTCTAAAGCGCTAATAGCTTTTGGGATAGTTTTGGCCGTGGCTTATTCTGCTGCTTGTGTATTCCTATTTGTAGCGCAAGGTAAGTTTATCTTTTTTCCCGCGCGCGCGATCGAAACTACGCCAGATGATTTTCAGTTGAAATATCAAGATGTTTGGCTGCCAATTCCAACTAAAACAGGCGCGGTGGAAAGCGTGCACGGGTGGTGGATTCCTGCCTCGGAAACCCCCCCCAGCCCGCCCTTAGCAACGGGTGGAGCAAGAAAGGGGGAGGCTGTTCCCTCTGTTAACACCGGAGACTCGGAACCCCCCCCCAGCCCCCCCTTGCCAAGGGGGGGAGCTAGAGGAGTCGGAACGTCCCGGCAAAGTGAGAGACGCGCCGTGGCTCCGGTTCCTCCCCTTAACAAGGGGGGGTTAGGGGGGGTAGTTTTGTATCTGCACGGTAATGCTTCAAATGTGGGAGCAAATGTCGAACACGCTTATCGATTTCATCGATTAGGTGTGTCGGTATTTGTGATTGATTATCGTGGTTATGGAAAAAGCCAGGGCGATTTTCCGAGTGAATCTCAGGTTTATGAGGATGCTCAACTTGCTTGGGATTATTTGGTGAAACAGCGGGGGATTAACCCGAATCAAATTTATATCTACGGTCATTCTTTGGGAGGGGCGATCGCGATCGATCTAGCTGTGCGTCACCCGGAGGCTGCGGGGTTAATCGTAGAAGGCTCTTTTACTTCGACGCGGGCGATGGTTAATTTCCAAAAAGGGCTGTTTTGGATGTTTCCGATCGATTTGTTGCTGACACAGCGGTTTGATTCTCTTTCCAAAGTCGATCGCCTGCAAATGCCTGTGCTCTTTATTCACGGAACTGCTGACAATGTAGTTCCAGTGGAAATGAGCAAAAAAATGTTTGAGGCAGCACCGGAACCCAAACAGCTTTACATAGTTCCTGATGGAGGTCACACTAATGTGGCACAGATCGGGGGCGCAGAATATCTGCAAATACTGAGCCAATTTTTAGGTTCTTCAAAGTAGATAAAAGCTATTGGCGGTAACAGGTTAAGTTTGATATCTGTACCGCCTACTCGCACTTCTAACAGTACATATTAAACAGAGTAGTGATGGCGATGATACTGCTTAGTAAAACCTTAATACATTTAGCCACCAGTCATTCAAGGCATAGCAGTAATTACAGTAATTGTTCGTCGTGCTGAGCGCTGGTTCTTTCTTAACTTCGCAGCCTCGCCGAGAGGTTTTTTGATCGGGCATCCGCGCTCCACAGAGATTCGCATCGGTGAGATTAGCTTTGTTCAATCTCGCATCCCTCAAGTCTGCCGATCTAAGGTCGGCACCGCTGAGATTTGCACCGCTTAAATCGGCTTCTTGGAGGTCGGCACCGCTGAGATTTGCACCGCTTAAATCGGCATTTCTTAGGTCTGTTCTACTTAGTTTAGCGGCGCTCAAATTACTGCATTTTAAGTTAGCCAACTGGAGCGATGCGTCTCGCAGAAAACTCTCGCTGAGGTTGGCATTTTCTAAGTTTGCTCCCCTGATGTCTGCCCTGCTCATGTCGGCTTTGCTGAGGTCGGCGTCAGCCAAAAAGGCGTTTCTCATGTTGGCGTTGTTTAAATTAGCTTCCATTAAGTCAGCCGCAGTCAAGTCGGCATCAACTAAGTCGGCCCTGCTGAGAGTGGCACGGCTCAAGGAAGCGCCAAACAAATCTGCACGGCTCAAGGAAGCGCCAAATAAGTCGCATCCGGGACATCCTCTGGTTTCTAGCAGCCGCTTGACTAGAGACAGATTTTGAGCTTGTAAGGGAAGTGCGGCGCAAAATGGGAGTAGCATTATCGCTGCAGTCAGAATTTTGAGTTTGATTTGGGTCATAGTCTGGGTAAGTCCTGTAACTGCCTTTCATCACCGATGTGTCTGCGGGACTTACGCGCGGGGGACCAAAAACCCGGTTTCCTCGTTAATTCCTCGCTGTTAAACCCAATATTCTGAGCAGAAACTGGGTTGTTTGCGTAAGTCCTAGTCTAGTGGATGGACGCGACTCGACGGTGTAAGGTTCGATCGCCCTCACGGATATTACTTACGCCTTGGGGATGAAAGCCCCCACATCAAGGCTCGCTTGCAGCGAACGGCGAACGGCTGGATGCCTTGAATACCAGGGATTCTGGAGCTTGCGACGACTGCGACAAGTGACCGACTCCGACAACGGATAAGTATTTCTAATCGATGCAGTTGGATTTTGCTGCCGAGGGCGATCGTTCTCCGTACAGGCGATCGGTAAATAAGCCAATTGGCTTAGACTCTTAAGACATATTGCTGATGCGCTGCCTTCTATAAAAAAGATAGCATTTTTGTGTGATCCCCGAAATAATACCGAGCAAGTAAGTATAAAAAAAATACCAAATGTCTCGGCGGCTGGGAAAATAGGGTACAGCTAATACTTTCAGACGAGGAAAATAGATGTCGAACAGCATAGATCAACTTGCAGAAGGTGGCAGGGGGATCAAACTCATGTGGCAGATTGCAGACGAACTCAGTTACACCCGGACTCTCGACAATCGAAACTGTTTGTTGCTGAGCAAAACTTACGAAGTAGAAGGTCGCAATCGATCCCAAAATATAAAAAAAGCTAGCGTTTTAGATGGGTTAATGAATTTATTAAACACCTGGGATTGGCAGACTGAAACACAGCAGGAAGAAGAGCTGCATGAAACTTGTGTTCAACATATTAGCCTGCAAGTCAACACAGATCTCAATGCTTTAACTCAAGTTTTGTTGTGGTTTGAGCAGTTGAAAGATTTATCGCTCCCCAATGAGGTTTTGTGTAAGTTTCAGTTGGCCTTGGCAGAAGGTTTCAGTAATGCAGTTCGCCACGCTCACCAAAATCTTCCAGTAGAAACTCCTGTTCAACTGGAAATTAGGGTGTTTAACGGACGGTTGGAACTCAAAGTTTGGGATTGCGGGCCGTGTTTTGATTTTGATGCTAAGCTGAAGGAAATTCTGGCAGCCGATAGAAATAATAGCTTGGATTTAGAGGTTTTGAACGATGCTTGCTTGATGCCTAGCAGACAGAAAACTTTGGAACCGTCTCTATTTCTAATTGCTGGGTAGCTTGGGAGTGAGGGACAATTAACAGACTGGCACGGTGAAAAATGTGTTAGGCTAAAAACGGTGTTAGGGGAAAAGTTACGGGTTTTGTCTCCGCGTGGGTGAGGGGTTTTGAATACTGCCAACCTGCTGCGGCTTGGGTTAAGAGCTATGGTCTTGGGTGATTCTATAGCGGTTCGATAGAAACGGGTGCATTTGTCTAATTAAATATTAAAAAGTAAAAATTAAAAGTTAAAAATTATTCACAATAATTTGTGAGCTTTTAATTTATCATAGTATCTGGTCGCTCACCAATTACTAATGATTTCCAAAGAAACTTTATTTGTTCTGTCTCTATTTCCCTACTTGGGATTTCTCTGGTTTTTGACTCGATCGGGAAAAACACCCCGTTTAGCTCTGATGGGATTTTACGGCACTCTCGTTTTTGTAGCTGTGACGATTCCCGCGGCAATTTACGCAAAAGTTGCCTACAACGAGTCACTAGCAAATGTCGATTGGCTGCACGGTTCTGCAGAAGTATTCTTAACACTTGCCAATATTTTATTAGTTTTAGGGTTTAGAGAAGCGGTGATTAAAGCCAAAGAATCCTCACAGAAGGGTGGCGAGGAGCAAGAGTGTCTTTTAGACGGGGGAGAATAGCTGGGAGCATCTCAATTTTGTATTTACTCTCCGCATAAATGCTCCAGAATAGCCCTAGTTAAAACTTAACTGTTGACATATAGCAATCCTTGCACGAATCGTAAACTTTTTACCCCACCCCAACCCTCCCCTTATCAAGGGGAGGGAGTAAGAAATTCACAAATGATTTAGGATTGCTATACCAGTTTGTGAGTCGCCAACCTGCAAAATTTTAGGAAAGCATTAGAATATATGGAAACTCACATCAAGCACTTCTAGTGTCATCACCTTGGTTTCTTGCCACGGGCTTAACCTGAGAGCCGAAATTTTGGGTTGAGAAAGCCGGTTTCTCAGGTATTGTCGAGAATGGTGCTCTGGGCGTGAGTGGAAACAGACAGACTACCATGTTGCTAAGTTTAGCTGTGGTGGGAATCTCCAGGCCGGAAAAAAGATGAGCTATTGCCTCAATCCCCATTGCCAAAAGCCGCAGAATGCTGACTCAACCAATTTTTGTCTCGCGTGCGGCTCTAAATTGCTACTGAAAGAGCGTTACCGCGCCATTCAACCTATCGGTGAAGGAACATTTGGCAGAACTTTTTTAGCTGTCGATGAAGATAGGTTGAAAACTCCCTGCGCCATCAAACAATTTTTCCCCCAAGTTCAAGAAAAGGCCGAATTAGAAAAAGCAACTGCACTGTTCAAACAAGAAGCTCACCGGCTGCATGAACTCGGAGAACACCCGCAGATTCCAAGTTTGCTGGCTTCTTTTGAACAAGCAAAGCGTCTGTATCTTGTGGAAGAGTTAATCGAGGGAAATAATTTATTTCAGGAGTTGCAGCAGCAGGGAGCTTTTAGCGAGGAACAGATTTGGGAATTGTTGATCAATTTGTTGCCTGTTTTGCAATTTGTTCACGAGCAGCAGGTGATTCATCGGGATATTAAGCCGGAAAATATTGTGCGGAGAACTCCCCAAACCTTGTGGGCTGCGGCCGGATATGGCAGTTCAACTCCTGGTAAAGGAAAAGGAGGGGCAAATTTACCTCAATCTTCTGCTGGTATGAAAGGGCTAATTGTGGCTGAATCTCCTGCTGTACAGGGCAAGGCGAGGGGGGGTCAGTTTGTGCTAGTTGATTTTGGAGTTGCTAAGCACATTACCCGCCTTTCTGAGGCGCAAACTGGGACGATAACTGGAACTGCGGGCTATGCGCCGATCGAACAAATTCGCAGCGGCAAAGCCTATCCGGCGAGCGACCTTTACAGTTTGGGCGTTACCTGCATTCACCTGCTAACTGGGGCGGTACTTAAGGATTTGTTCGATGCTTTGGAATGCAAATGGATTTGGCGAGCGCACTTGGCGCAAAAAGGCATAAAAGTTAGCCAAAAATTAGCAACTATTTTGAATAAATTGCTCAAAGATTCGGTAAGAGAGCGATATCAATCCGCTGCTGAAGTGTTGCAAGACTTGGTAAATGTTGGGCAATATCCCCGCTCTCAAATCTGTTATAATTCGCCCACAAAAATCGCTATTAATTCGCCAGTAACTAACTCGCAGCCAAATACAGCAACCGCCGTCTCCGCCGCGCCGCCCCAGAAGATTCATGTTGTACCATCCGCTGGCAATCCGAGATTATTGTCCTCTAATAACTGGCGGTGCGAGCACATTCTCCACGGTCATTCAGCCCCGGTTAATGCTGTTGTTATTAATCCTCAAGGCAATATTCTTGCGAGCGCCAGCGACGATAAAACAATTAAGCTGTGGAACCTGCAAACAGGTGAATTCATCCATACTTTTTTCGGCCATTCCGCCAGGGTTGATGCTGTGGCGATCAGCCCCGACGGGAGAATTATGGTTAGCGGCAGTTTTGACAGAAAAGTCATTGAGTGGAAGCTGGATAAAAAGGCGATGATTCGCGAATTTTACAGCGATTTTGGTTCGCCTTACAGTCATCGCTACGGCTCCGTGTATTCGGTGGCTTTTAGTTGCGACTCGGGAGCGATTGCGAGTGCCAGCGGCGACAAGAGTATTAAATTATGGAACCAGTGCAACGGAGGATTGGTTCAAAAACTTTCGGGACATTCTGATAAGGTTTTATCTGTTAGTTTTCGTCCTCAAAGTATGATGCTTGCCAGCGGTAGTGCTGACAAAACTATCAAGATGTGGCTTGTAGGTATTGGGGAGAGTGTGCGGACTTTTGTCGGTCATTCAGATTGGGTTTATGCGATCGCATTTAGTCAAGACGGCAAGATGATTGTCAGTGGAAGTGCCGACGCTACTGTTAAATTGTGGAATGCCGATACAGGGGAATTGATTAATACTTTGAGGGGGCATTCTGATGCGGTGATTTCGGTGGCGATTAGTCCTGATCGCGAAACTATGGCTAGCGGGAGTCGAGACGGTACGGTTAAACTCTGGAACCTGGAAACAGGAGAATGTTTGTGCTCTCTTGCTGGGTGCAATCCGGTGGCTTTTAGTCCTGACGGCCAAACTTTAGTCACCGGTGGGGATGGCGGCGAAGTGTTAGTTTGGCGGGCGTCTGTTTAGTTGGGCGAGATAATTGACATACTTGGGAAGGCGATCGGTGTTAGTGTCAAGTAAGCGACTGGCCCAAGAATGTACATTAAGTTGCGATCGCATTTCTCGAAATACCGCAGCATCGGGGCGATTGTTGAGAGGAAAAACCCAAGCATCAAATCCAGCCGACTTGAGACGACTAACAGTTCCCTCGCCATCTTGCACCCACAATTGAGGGTTAATGCGAAGGGGTTGACAGGAATATTCACCGACAACCATTCCCCCCACCGACACGCTAGCACCTTCTCCACGATTGGAAAGTTCTTGTAAAATAGCTTTGAGAGAATTGAGTTTTTTCCCGTCTTGTACTTGCTGCGGTGTAAGCTTGACAATCACCATTTCTAAAACTTCCACAGGTTTTGTCGATCGTACAACGTTGACGGGTTCCGCCGGCCAAGGGTTTGTTATTTCCGGTTCCACTGTCTCGATTTCCTCTGCAACCTGTACTGTTTCAACCGGCTTTGCAGTGTCTACAATTATCTGAATTTCCTCCCCATCTTTCTCAATTTTTCCACTAATATGTAAGATAGCATTCTCTACAATGTAAGGTTTCACTTGTTCGTAAGCCTTGGGGAACACAACAGCTTTTATTTGATGTGTCAAATCTTCTAATTGCAAAATTGCCATCGCATCGCCTTTTTTTGTCACTACAAGTTTGATAGCGCTGAGCATGACAATAACTGATACTTTCCCCTTTTTATCTGCTAACTGTTCGAGAGTCACAACATCGGGGTCTGGGTTTACTTGCATGAGAAACTTGAGGGGATGTTCTGATACATAAAAGCCCAGCAATTCTTTTTCTAAACGCAATTTATCCTGTTTGTCTAAATCTTTTACAGGCTTTGATTTGGGAGCAGAGTCATAGGTACTTGCCGACTTTCCGAAGCTCGTACCCAACAAATCAAATAGATTGCCTTGGCCGCTTTCTCGATCTCTTTTGCGGTCTTGCGCCCATTTAATTACCCCTTCCAGGTCGTTTATTAATTGATTGCGGTTGGTGTCAATTTTGTCAAAAGCACCGCATTGAATTAAAGCTTCTAAAGCGCGGCGGTTGACTGAATGGAGATTTACACGATCGCACAAATCAGCCAGCGATTTAAACTTACCCCCTTCCTGCCGCGCCGCCAAAATATTTTCAATTGCTCCCTCCCCCACATTTTTTACCGCCGAAACCCCAAACAAAATTTTATCTTTTGCACATCCAGTCATCTGTTTAGGCAGCGGTGTAAAAGTAAGTTCAGAGCTATTAACATCTGGCGGATCAACATCAATACCCAGCTTGAGACAATTGGCAATATATTTCTGTACTTTCTCCTGATCGCCCCTGTTAGCAGTCAGCAGTGCAGCCATGTATTCTAGAGGATAATTTGCCTTTAAATAGGCAGTTTGATAAGTGATATAGGCATAAGCCATTGAATGGGATTTATTAAAACAGTATTCAGCGAATTGCAGCATCTGCGCGAACAGTTTATCAGCAATTCTTTGACTAACTCCATTCTTAGTTGCCCCGTCGATAAACGTTTCCTTCTGCTTCTGCATTTCATCCGCTTTCTTCTTGCCCATTGCGCGTCGCAGCAAGTCAGCTTGACCCAAAGAATAGCCCGCCAAATCTTGAGCCATCCGCATAATTTGCTCTTGAAAGCAAAGCGTTCCGTAAGTCTCTTTTAAAATCGGCTCTAATAGCGGATGATCGTACTCAACTGTTTTACCGTGCTTGCAGTCAATAAATTGAGGAATCAAACCTGCATCCAGCGGGCCTGGTCGGTAAAGTGCCAAAATAGAAGAAATATCATCCAGACAGGAAGGTTTGAGTTTTTTCACTACATCCAGCATTCCAGAGGATTCTAACTGAAAAATACCTTCTAAATCTCCCCTTTCTAAAAGTTTATAAGTTTTATCTACATCATCGGGTAACTTTTTGATTCTGCCAAAAGTCTCTTGAGCTCTTCGCTCAATATCAGAAGGTAGCATTTCTGGATCGACAATTAGATTTTGGGTTTGCTTAATATAATCAACTGTTTTCTGGAGCGTTGTTAAATTTTTCAATCCCAAAAAGTCCATTTTTAGAAGACCTAGTGCTTCCAAATCTTCCATATAATACTGCGTAATCACAGCACCTTCGTTATTCTTTTGCAGCGGTACAATTTCATCTAGCGGGTCTGAAGAAATCACTACGCCTGCCGCATGAACACCAAAAGTTTTGTTGGTTCCTTCAATCCGAATTGCCATGTCAATCCATTGACGAACCGGGACTTCTGTCCCTGTTTCTTCATTGATGCAAATTGTATTTTCGTAGTTGTCTTTAAATTCCTGTGCAGGTGTTTCACCGGAAATCATCACTTTGAGCTTTTCCGGTTTTCCCCGCGATACAGGAATTAATTTTGCCATCTCATCTGCTTTTTTGTAGGGAATGCCTAACACTCGGGCAACATCTTTCAAGACAGCTTTTGATGTCATTCTGTTGAAAGTAATAATTTGCGCTACGCGCTCTTCGCCATACTTCTCAGTAACGTATTTAATCATGTCGTCCCGTCTTTCTATGCAGAAATCGCTATCGATATCTGGCATGGATTTGCGTTCGGGATTGAGAAATCGCTCGAATAGCAGTCCGTGATGTACCGGGTCAATATTGGTAATTTTTAACACGTAGGCAACTAGAGAACCTGCGGCGGAACCGCGTCCTGGCCCTACGGGAATGTGGTTGTCCCTGGCATATTTCATGTAATCCCAAACTACTAAAAAGTAGGTGGAAAAACCCATCTGCTGAATCATTTTTAGTTCGTATTCCAGCCGTTCTTTATATACGGCTGGAATTTCATTCCGGCTTCTAGCTCTGAGGCGTTCTAAGAGTCCTTTCCATGATATTTCTTCGACAAAAGTGTCGGCCGTGTGCTCTGGGGGAATTGGATAGTTGGGAATGCGGGATTCCCCCAGGATGTCGTAAGATTTTATTTTATTGGCGACTTCTAAAGTGGTGTCAATCGCCTCTTTGATTGTTTCATCATCCAAATGGTCTCGAAACAGTTGCGCCATCTCGTCTGCAGACTTAAGATATTCAGTACCGCTGTAGCGCATCCGCTTGTCTTCTTCAATTAGTTTGTTTGTGTTAATGCACAGTAAAGCATCGTGTGCTTCTACGTCGTTGCAGGAAATATAGTGAGAATCATTGGTGGCAATTATTTTAATGTTGAGTTCGCGGGCAATTTTGACGATTTCAACATTAACAATCCGGTCTTCCGGGGAACCGTGGTCTTGAATTTCTATATAGTAATCTTCCCCAAATACTTCTTTATACCATGTGGCTACTTCACGGGCACTATCTAGCTTGTTTTGCAGTATCATTTGGGGAACTTCCCCACCCAAACAAGCACTGGTAACAATTAAACCTTCGGAGTATTGTTTTAGCAGTTCCTTGTTGATGCAAGGTCGGGCAAAAATACCTCTTTCAGGCATTCCCTTTAAGTGGGAAATTGTGGTTAGTTTGACGAGGTTTTTATAACCTTGGGTATTTTTAGCTAAAACAACTTGATGGTATTTTCTTCTACCTCGAACTTTGACTTCAATGTCGCCGTTGACGACATACATTTCGTTGCCAATAATCGGCTTGATATTTTTATTTCGGCAAACTTTGATTAGCTCGATCGCCCCGTACATCACCCCGTGGTCTGTAAGGGCGATCGCGGGCATCCCCAATTCCACCGCCCGTTCTGCGAGCTGTTGTAGCTGAGACGCCCCATCTAGTAAGCTATAATCGCTGTGAATGTGCAAACCAACGAAGGACATAGGGATTTAAAATATAAGATTTGAGAATTTAGATTTTACACCATTGGCGTGTCAAAGGGTAAAATAAAAAACAAAGCTTTATATCACTCTTGAGCTGGTTTGTGCTGGGGCTTCTAAAAGTACAAAAGATGAGGTTGTTGCGATATAGATTATTGAATGGGTAAATTATTCTCGATCGCGCTCGAACTTTTACAAATTGGCTTGTTTTAAATAACCTTCCAAATCTTTAATCCGTTCTTGCGTCACTCTAGCCCTGCAATAACCGTAGGTAGAAGCAGCCAAAGAACCGCCTTCAAACTGCCCTTTTGCATAATCACAATTTTCATCTCGAAATTTGATCCAAGTACGCTGTGCCACAGTCAATCTCTGCTTTTGTCTACTGCTGATTTTTGCTTGCAGTTGCTGATAGAGTTGATTGAGCTTTTTGTCGGCAGCCTCAAACTCTTGGCTGGAACAGACATTCATCTCTACCGTGGTTTGAGGACTTTTGCAGTTAGGCTGTTGGGCGACTTGTACGGGAATGTTGCTGGCTTTGCTGGGAAGCAATAATCCGGCTGTTAACAACAGCGAACTCGCGGCTAATTTGACCCAAATAGTGATTTTTTTCAAAATATTTACCTCTTTTTCAATCTTTAATTTTTTCTGGTTGAGCCGATCGCCAAATCCACCAAGCCGCCCCCCATAGAGTAAAATTCCCGATGAGAGTCATCGCCGCTTGCAGGGTAACGATCCATTCTAGGGCTGGGGAGTTGTCAAAATAGTGCCATGTACAGGCACACATAGCGCTGACGAGAGCGGGCAGCATTCCGGCGGAAAGGGCCCACCAAGCTCGGTTTTGAGTGACTTCGCCGTAAGTCCAAATTAACCAGATGGCGGCAATCCACTCGACGACGCTAGATATGTGAATAATCCAGGTGGGAATTGACAAAGCGTGCATTTTTTGTATTGTGAACGAAGATGAAAAATTTATCGATAACGAAGATGAAAGATTTATCGCTCGGGACTTACGCAACTGTCATATAAAGTATGATGCGTCATACAATTTTAGATTAGCGATTTGAGATTTTATTAGATTGGCGATTTGAGCTGACTGATGACGTAAAGCCTTGAAGCTTACTGACAGTAGCATTTTTTTGGGTAGTATTATCAAATTTCAAATCTCAAAAAAATCTAAAATCCAAAATCGAAAATCTAAAATAGTTAGATTCCCCATCACAAACAAATAAAAGAGTAGAAATGCGAGCAATTTTGTGCGGCTATTACGGTAAAGGCAACGGCGGCGACGAGGCGCTGTTGGCATCGCTACTGCAAATGTTACCAGATGAGGTGACGCCGATCGTCCTGTCTGGCAATCCTGTCGAGACAAATCAGCGGTACGGGGTAGCTGCGCGCGATCGCATGAATGCCTTTCAAGTTCTCGAAGCACTCCGCACCTCCGACGCCCTAATCTGGGGCGGTGGCAGTTTAATCCAAGACGCTACTAGCATAGCGAGCCCTTTCTATTATGGCGGTTTGATGGGATTAGCGCAGCGGATGGGCTTAAAAACTGTTGCCTGGGCCCAGGGAATTGGCCCTTTAAAGCGCGAAATCACTCGCAAGTTATCTCAGCGCTGTTTTGCTGGATGCACCGGCGTCAGCGTGCGGGATAAAGGTTCAGCTACTTTACTTGCTGATTGGAAAATTCCCTTTACTTTAGCACCCGATCCGGTGTGGGCTTTGGAGAATTCCCCCGTGTCGGGTTTGTGGGATTTACCGGCGCCCAGAGTGGCTGTTTGTTTGCGTTCTCACTCTACACTAACTCCCACCCGTTTGTCAATCTTAACTCAAGCTTTAGTTGACTTTCAAAAAGCCACTCGCACCTTAATTTTGCTGCTGCCTTTTCAAGCGTCTCACGACTTAGAAATTGCCCAACATTTGCACGAAGCGCTGCCGAAAAGAAGCCGCATCCTCAGTTTAGACGATCCGAGAAAATTGAAAGGAGTATTCCGGGGTGTCGAAATGGCGATCGGGATGCGCTACCACAGTTTAATTATGGCAGCATCCGAAGAATGTCGCTGTTTTGCCCTCAGCTACGATCCCAAAGTCAGCCAGTTAATGGAAGAGCTAGAAATGCCGGGATACTTATTATCAGAATTGCCAGACGATCCTTATCTAATTAGCAAAACCTGGATGGAACACTATGCTAACGGCGACGCCTTATCGCCAGACAGGATAAAATTCATAGTAGAGCGATCGCTCTTTCACCGCGAAGTATTGCGAGCCGCACTCCAGCAGTCTCCGTAAGAGGTAAAATATCGTGACAGCCAGTACAGCCGACTTAAAAATTACCTGGGAAAAATTGCCAGACGACTTCATTTTAGACGAGGAACCTGTGGAAAATATCGACCAACCCTTGCTGGCTGCAGCCTTGCGGGAAATCTTAGAAATCGCAGGACTAATTGTAACAGGAATATTAGTTGCCCCAAACATGGGAATTTGTGCGACAGTAGACAGCAAGCTAGTTATCAAAGCTCCAGATTGGTTTTATGCCCGCAACGTACAGCCGCTTTCTAGTCAAGAAATTCGTCGCAGTTACACTCCCAACTTAGAAGGAGAAGTCCCGGCGATTGTCATGGAATTTTTGTCCGCTGCTGCCAACGATGAATATTCAATAAAACCAACGTATCCGCCGGGAAAATGGTTTTTTTACGAACAAGTATTGCGAGTGCCAATCTATGCACTTTTTGAACCGGCCGCCGGAGTTCTCGAAGTCTATCAGTTAAATTCATCAGAAAGATATCAAGTACAGCAGCCGGATTCAAACAATCGTTATTGGATTGAAGGAGTTGGGTTATTTTTGGGTGTTTGGCAGGGAAGCAAGGCCGAAAGAACCGGATATTGGTTGCGGTGGTGGAATGAAAGCGGAGAGATGTTATTGTGGGGAGCAGAAATGGTAGAAAGGGAACGGCAGCAAAGGGATCTCGCTCAACAGCAAGCCGAACAAGAACGAGAACGCTCGGAAAGATTAGCCGCGCAATTAAGAGCAGCAGGCATGGAACCAGAAGCCTAATGCAATAATGAGCAATATTAAAGTGTCCCCCTGCAATTTAATATTGTTTATTAATTAAAAAGTATTGAACAATATCGCAAAAATCAATATTTATCTGCGTTAATCCACGTTAATTTGCCTTCATCAGCGGTTCAAAATTATATTCAGGAGACAGCAAAATTGGCAAGAGTAAGAGTGCGGGAACACGTCAATCCCCTATCAATTAGATATCAAGCATCTGCAAGTCCCCCGGATTGGACTAAAATCTATGCCGACTTAAATTTACCGCTGCATTTAGATATCGGCTGCGGCAGAGGACGGTTTTTGTGGCACATGGCGCAAATCCAAACAGACTGGAACTTTCTAGGATTAGAAATTCGGGAACCTCTGGTAGAGGAGGCGAATCTTTGGCGGGACGAAAAAGGCTTGAGAAATTTGCACTATTTGTTTTGCAATGCGAATAGTTCCCTAAAGCCGATTTTAGAAACTTTACCCCCAGGCACTTTGCAGCGAGTTAGCATTCAATTTCCCGATCCGTGGTTCAAGAAAAAGCACCACAAACGGCGGGTGGTGCAGCAGGAATTAGTCACCGAATTGGCAACTTATCTGGCAATTGGCGGCGAAGTTTTTATCCAGTCAGATATTGAGGAAGTAGAAAGCGAAATGTGCGATCGCTTTTCATCTCACCCTAGTTTTAAACGTCAAAACGGCGACAACTGGCTAGCAGAAAATCCCCTGCCTGTTGCTACTGAAAGAGAAATTGCTACTCTGAAACGAGGCGAACCAGTTTATCGTGCACTCTATCAAAAATAATGCTCGCTTTTGCAAACTCACCTTTGTCATAAATGTTATAACTTACCTCTTGCACCTTTTTTAGGAACAGGCAAGATCCCTGTTCCACCAAACTTAATTTTCTTGTGGAACGGGCATCTTGCCCGTTAATAAAAGAATTATTTCTAAGTTAAACCCAAGACGGCAGCCACATCCGAATTTTCCATTCCATTTGCGACAAAGGCAATCCCAAATAGATAGGCATCCAGAAAATAAAAGCACCCAAAACCAGAAAAATAATTGTTACCCCCATCCCTCGGAGTCGAGTTTGAGGGCTGTGCAGCCACCTGTCAACCCACCACGCAAGTGCTAAGGCTGCAAACACAGAACAGCCCATATAATGGTACAAAAATACGCAGCGAGTCACCTTCAGCCAAGGCAGCAAATTAGCGGCCCAATTAACTATTAAATATAACGCCAGCCACATTTCAACAGTCGGCGGAAACAAAATCGGTCGGTGCTGTTCTAGAGTGTCAGCAGAAGCCTCGTTGCGCGTTTGCAGCCACACTAAAATCCGGTGAACTAAAACTCCTATTACTAGCAGTAAAGCTAAGGTTGACAGCCACCAAAGGAAGGGATTTCCCATCGCGTGAACGTCAAAAGTTGCCTGAGTGGCACCTTCAGGTAAAGGCGGCAAAACCGGATCTGGTTGTGCATTGTTGCTAGCAATTTTGTAGAAGTAAACTATGGGGCGCAGCATCAAAGGCCAACTGTACCACGTGGAACAGTAAGGATGTACATCTGGGCCGCTTTTAATCCGCTGGTGATAAGTCAAAATTTCGGTTTGCATCTGCCAAAAATTGGGAGTTGGATTAAAGTGCAGGTGAGGAATCCAAGAGATGCTGTAAACTAGAATAGGAATAATAGCTAGACTCAAACAGAGTTCTATAAAATTGAGTTTAGTCAGTTTTTGTACGGGACTTTCGGCAGGAATTAGAGGTGAATCTACCTCGCGGCTTTGTTCTTCATTTCCTTTGTTTCCCTGGATAAAACGCACTGCCCAAGCACAGATTAAAATTAGATAAGTACCGAAAAGAAACCATAATCCGTTCCATTTGATAGCCGCAGATGCGCCGAAACCTATCCCGGCTAGTACCAGCCAAAGCCAGCGCTTTTGACCTGCGCTTTCTACGGCTTTTAAAATAAATAACTGACCTAAAATTCCCAACAAAACTAGATAAATGTTGTTCAGCGCGTAGCGAGACTCAACTAAAAACAGACCGTCGCAGGCGATAAACAAAGCAGCAAGAAAAGCAAAGGTGCGGCGTGGAACTAGCTGATAAGCTAGCCCTCCCACAACTAGGGGAATAAAGGAACCCGTGAGAGCATTCAGCCAGCGGTAATCCCAAGGGGAAAGCAGGGAGCCTGCCATACTGTTGACGGCTGTTTTGCCGAAAGGAAGGTGAGCGCCGATCCAAATGCCGATCGCAATTATGTACTGGCTCAGAGGCGGGTGAGCGTTGAAAAAAGGAGTTTTGGTGAGATAATCGTTGGCAAATTTAGCGTAATAAACCTCGTCAAATACTAAAGTGTTAAACCGCTCTAGTTCCCAAAAGCGTAGAGTTAAGGATAGGAGGAACACACCGAGCATTCCCAGGGGGAAAACCAAAGTTGATCTGTTGAAGAGTTTTTTGTGGAGTTTCATAAAACAGCAGAAAATAGTAGATGCTAGATTTGGGAGCGCTAATTTAAAAATACTGAGTTGAGAATAGCGTAAAAATTACAGTTATGACTTTTAACCTTCGCTGTGGCAAAAGGAAAAGCGCACCTGACAAGCCACGATCAACTATGATACCGGTTAACAAGGTCTCCTTTGAGCAGGTGTTTATGAATCTCACGCTGTGGGTTTGGGCGCGTTGCGGAATCGCTGTAGCTGCGAGTATCCTGCTAGGAGTCCCGGCGGTGGCGGCACCGAGTGCGATAAAAATTAGTCAAGGAGTATCGCAGCAGTCCGGGGAAAACCCGGCGGCGGCTGCTGAAAGAGCCTTGACAGAAGGGGAGCAACTGTACCAGCAGGGGACAGCGGAATCTTTAAGAAAAGCGATCGCCAAATGGGAAGAAGCATTGAAGCTGTATCGAGAAGCGGGCGATCGCAGTGGGGAAGCTACCACCCTCCACAACATCGGCGCTGTCTACTCAAAATTGGGAGAAAAACAGAAAGCGCTAGAGTATTACAGCCAGTCCCTTCCCCTGACACGTGCCGTGGGCGATCGCCCAGGAGAAGCTACCACCCTCAACAACATCGGCGCTGTCTACTCAGATTTGGGAGAACAACAGAAAGCGCTAGAGTATTACAGCCAGTCCCTTCCCCTGAGACGGGCAGTAGGCGATCACAGTGGGGAGGCTACTACCCTCAGCAACATTGGCGCTGTCTACTCAGAATTGGGAGAAAAACAGAAAGCGCTAGAGTATTTGAGCCAGTCCCTTCCCCTGACACGTGCCGTGGGCGATCGCCGCGGGGAAGCTCTCACCCTTAACAGCATCGCCAGTGTCTACTCAGCATTGGGAGAAAAACAGAAAGCGCTAGAGTATTTGAGCCAGTCCCTTCCCCTGAGTCGAGAAGCAGGCGATCGCGCTGGGGAAGCTACCACCCTCAGCAACATTGGCAAAGTCTACTCAGATTTGGGAGAGAAACAGAAAGCCCTAGAGTATTTCAGCCAGTCCCTGCCCCTGAGTCGAGAAGCAGGCGATCGCGCTGGGGAAGCTACCACCCTCAGCAACATTGGCAGTGTCTACTCAGCATTGGGAGAAAAACAGAAAGCCCTAGAGTATTACAGCCAGTCCCTTCCTTTGAGTCGGGCAGTAGGCAATCGCGGTGGGGAAGCGAACACCCTCAACAACATCGGCAAAGTCTACTCAGATTTAGGAGAAAACCAGAAAGCGCTAGAGTATTACAGCCAGTCCCTTCCCCTGTATCGGGCAGTCGGCGATCGCAGTGGGGAAGCTATCACCCTCAGCAACATTGGCGAAGTCTACTCAGAATTGGGAGAAAAACAGAAAGCGCTAGAGTATTACAGCCAGTCCCTTCCCCTGACACGTGCCGTGGGCGATCGCGGTGGGGAGGCTACTACCCTCAACAACATCGGCAAAGTCTACTCAGAATTGGGAGAAAAACAGAAAGCGCTAGAGTATTTGAGCCAGTCCCTTCCCCTGACACGTGCCGTGGGCGATCGCGGTGGGGAAGCTGGCATCCTTTACAACATCGCTTATGTCAAACGCGATCTAGGCAATCTCACCGAAGCCCTCACTAACATTGAATCCTGCCTCAAAATTATTGAAAACCTCCGCACAAAAGTTGCCAGCCCAGAACTCCGCACCTCATACTTTGCCACCGTACAGGACTATTACCAGTTCTACATTGACCTGTTAATGCAACTGCACAAAACTCAACCCAAATCTGGTTACGATACCAAAGCATTTGAAGCCAGCGAACGTTCCCGCGCCCGCAGCCTCCTCGAACTTCTTCAAGAAGCAAACGCCGATATCCGGCAAGGCGTTTCCCCAGAATTATTGCAAAAAGAACGCAGTTTACAACAACAACTTGATGCCCTGGAAAAACGGCGAATCGAAGTTCTCAATCGCCCCAATTCTACCCCCGAACAAAAAGCAGAATTAGAACAACAGCGGCAAACTTTAATAGCACAATATCAGGACATTCAAACACAAATCCGCACCACCAGCCCCCGGTACGCCACCCTCACCCAACCCCAACCTTTAACCCTTACACAAATTCAACAACAAATCCTCGATGATCAGACAATTTTACTTCAGTATTCTCTAGGGAAAGACCGCAGTTATCTGTGGGCTGTGACTAAAACCAGCATCACCAGTTATGAATTACCAAAAGCTGCCGAAATCGAGACAACTGCCAAAAAATTCCGCGATGCTGTCACCGCTCCAACTTCCCGCAACAGCCCCACTCAAATCGCCATCGCCAACGATGCTATCAGTCAAATTATCTTACAGCCCGTTGCTGCCCAACTCGGTCAAAAGCGCCTGCTGATTGTTGGCGATGGCGTGCTCAATTACCTCCCCTTTGCCGCCCTTTCCCTCCCCGGAAAATCCGGTGAAAATGGGAATCCGCCTTTAATAGTAGACCATGAAATCGTGCTGCTGCCTTCCGCTTCCACCTTGGGAATATTAAGACAAAACTATAGCGACAGACAACCTCCTACTCGGACTTTAGCAATACTCGCCGATCCAGTTTTTAGCGGTAACGATGAACGAGTTAAAAATTCTTCTTCAGCCACCACTCAGCAAGCGGTAGAATCAGCAAATCCCGGTTTAAGTCGCTCCAGAGGCGACAATAACGCACAGTTTAACCGTTTAAAATTCACTCGCCAAGAAGCTCAAATCATTCAAGCCTTAGTCCCTGCCAATTCTCGCACCGAATCTTTGGATTTTGAAGCCAGCCGCGCCACAGCAACCAGCTCAAATTTAAGCCAATATAAAATCATTCATTTTGCCACTCACGGTTTAGTTAATAGCACTCACCCGGAATTGTCAGGAGTCATCTTGTCGCTAGTAGATGAAAAGGGTAATCCCTCAAATGGGTTTCTGCGGCTGACAGATATTTTTAATTTGAAATTAGCAGCAAATTTAGTAGTTTTAAGTGCCTGTCAAACCGGAATGGGACAGATTGTTCAAGGCGAGGGGATGGTAGGATTGACACGGGGATTTATGTATGCAGGGGCTCAGCGAGTCGTGGTGAGTTTGTGGAGTGTGGACGATGAAGGAACGGCTACGTTAATGTCGAGTTTCTATCAGGGAATGCTGCAAAAAGGGTTAACGCCAGCCGCGGCATTGAGGGCAGCACAACTGGAAATGTTGAAGCAGGAAAAGTGGAAGTTTCCCTATTATTGGGCGGCTTTTAACCTTCAGGGGGAATGGCGATAAATTTTAGGTAAAACCAGCATCAATTCCAATTCCGGGCGACTTGAGTCGGGCGAGAACTTTTTGCGGTGAATCTGGATACCAAAAAAAAGCGGCTCCGCTTGTCGCAGAACCGCCGTAACAGAGGATGAAAAATCAAAACTTAACGCACAGCGCCCTGTACTGAAGGTGATTCAATTGTTTTCATGAAGTACAGCTTCACTAATTGCCAGCCGTTCGACAGATACAAAGGCAATTTTTGGAAGAACTGCAAGAATTTCGGAGTATTAGAAGCAACAATTGCAGTCAACTGCTGATTGTTCTTGAGGCAAATATCCAGGCGTTCATAAAATTCTGGATTGTTCACGTCCAGCATGACGGGGAATACGCGGCCTGCTGTTTCGTTGGTCTTTTTGATGACTTCAATGTCGTATTCGCGAGCATCGAGACCGAGCGATCGATAAAAACCGGCGCGCTGGATATCATTGAGATACATTGTCGCGAACACTGACAGCAAGAAGAAACGGCACCAAAGCTTAGCGCGCCAATCATTCAACATCTGAGGCTGAGCTCTCATCACCGCATCGAAGAAATCTCCGTGGCGGTTTTCATCCTGACACCAATTTTCAAAGAATCGGAAAATCGGATAAATCTGGTCTTCAGGATGGGCTTTTAAGTGCTGGTAAATCGTGATGTAGCGCCAATAACCGATCTTTTCGGACAAGTAAGTCGCGTAGAAAATAAACTTCGGCTTAAAGAATGTGTAACTGCGGCTCTTTGTCAAGAAACCCAAATCCAGGGACAAATTAAAGTCGGACAGCGCTTTGTTGAGGAATCCGGCGTGCCGCGCTTCGTCCCGCGACATCAGGTTGAAACCCTCGGCGAGCACTGGATTTTTGTCTTTGAGCCTGCGTCCCAATTCTTTGTAAAGCAAGAACCCAGAAAACTCAGCGGTGCATGAACGTTCTAGAAACTCAATGAACAACTGGCGTTTTTCGCCGTCAATGTGATCCCAAGATTGAGCGAACTCCTCATCCCGCACGAAGTGGTTTTTGTTGTAGTCAACGCGGAACTCTTGGATAATTGCTTCTAGTTCGGCTTCATTTACCGAGATGTCCATTTTGGCCATCTCGTCAAAGTCGGTTGTGTAAAATCTCGGCGTGAGAATAGTTTCTTTGGCTGGGGCTTTCACTCCCGGCCGCAGTTCTTCAAAAGTGGGTTTTTTGAGGGAATCTACCATATTTTTATTGGATTTCTGCTTATAACTACTCGCTTGTTTCCATTGTCGGGTACTGCGGGCGATCGCGCTCGTGTATGTCCGGCCAGCGCTGGCGGCGCGCTTGGTTTGGCGCTCCGTGTGGAATCTAGGCCTAAGCTGCTGTAATTTCCACGCCCTCCAGTTTACCAAGCTCTCGCCCGCGCAAATATGTTGCTGGCGTTAAGAATTGCTACGCAAAATTACTCACTGGGCTTCCAGACAAGGTATTGGGAAACCAAATTCTGCCTTTTGTCAGTTTCTTAGGCTACCACACAAATAAATTCCCATGTCAAGCTGTTTAAACACCAGATAGAAAGTACAAAATGTATAGAGGGACTCCAATTCTTAGAATAACTAGGCAGGACGGTCAGAAAATGAGCAATTTAGGTGTTAGTTACCTTTTATGGGCAGCTTGTTTTTTCGGCCCATTCGGACTCCACCGCCTCTACAACGGCAAGATTGGTACGGGTTTGCTGTGGCTGTTTACCTTTGGTTTGTTTGGGTTTGGGCAATTGTTTGACCTGCTGCTGCTGCCGAACATGGTGGACGAACACAATGCCAGTCTCAGGGGCAAACTCGGCGTATCTCCCGAAGGTATACCGCTATATCCCAGCAGCGGGGCGATCGCCGCGACATACCCCAAGCCAACTCCAGACCAGTTAGGGGTTAAACTCCTGAAGGCAGCTTATACCAAGAACGGAAGATTATCTGTCACCCAAGGGGTGATGGCAACCGGCGCTACTTTTGCCGAAGTGGAAGAGGCTTTCACGGCAATGCTCAAAACCGGTTATGTGAGTATCGAGAACGATGCCGTAACTGGCGTCGTGATCTACCACTTTCACGAACTTTAGCTACTGCGGGTGCGTTGCCTAGGGGATTTTGTCTATTTTTCCAGAAGCTAATCGCTGACGCACCCTACTACTTGATATTGCTAGCCCAGCAGTTCTTGCGGTTTTTCGAGTAAGTATTGCCGGCAAAATCGGCTAGAATGTTTGTTTGTCTATATAAGCAAGCAAAAAGTATTTAGCGTCATGGCAGTCCCTAAGAAGAAAACCTCCAAATCCAAGAAGAATATGCGTAAGGCCACATGGAAGCGCAAAGCTGTAGTGGCAGCTCAGAAAGCTCTGTCTCTGGGCAAATCTGTTCTGACTGGGCGTTCCAACAGCTTCGTGTATCCCGGCAATGAAGAAGAGGAGGAAGAATAGAAACGCAATACCGGGCATGGGGTGAACCCGATGCCCGATCGATCAATCCTTTTTTGCTGTTGGTAAAATCAGCATGGCATCGCCAAAGGAATAAAAGCGGTACTGTTGCTCGATCGCTTCTCGGTACAAATCCAACAGCCGAGGCCTTCCAATCATCGCACTTACCATCATCATCAAAGTAGAGCGGGGCAAGTGAAAATTGGTAATCATCCCCTCTACAACCCGCCACTTGTAACCAGGGTAGATAAACAAATTGGTCGGGCCGCAAAAAGGTTGCAAGGAAAAATCGCCACTCGCGGCGGCGGCTCCCTCTAAAGCTCGGACTGCTGTTGTACCCACGGCAACGATCCGCCCGCCTCGGGCTTGAGTTTCCCGGATTTTCTCGACGGTGGCGGAGGGTACTTCCACCCATTCGCCGTGCATTTTGTGAGCCGTCACGTCTGTCACCTCCACCGGGCGAAACGTGCCTACTCCGACGTGTAAGGTGACAAAAGTTTTTTCTATTCCCCGCTGTTCCAAGCGGCTGAACAATTCTTCGGTGAAGTGCAGGCCTGCTGTGGGGGCAGCCACCGCCCCAAGCCGATCGGCATAAACAGTCTGGTACTGTTCGGCTGAAGCTTGGGAATTTTCGATGTAGGGCGGCAGAGGTACGTGGCCGTATTCGTCCAAAAACTTCACCAGATTCTCATCTGTGGGGATGTCAAACTCCAGCAGCCGTCCCCCTGTTGCGTCGTCCCTCTCTATAACTGTCGCAGTCAATCGACGACGATCGGGCATCGTGGCATCGGGAAGGCAACAGCAAGGAGCTGTGGTCGAGTCCTCACAGGCAGGGGCGATGGGATCAAATTCAATTTTTGCTCCCAACTTTAAGCGTTTCCCCGGTTTAACCAAAGCCAGCCAACAGTTGTGCTGCCGTTCTTCCATCAACAATATCTCCACAGCCGGGCCGTTGGGTTTGTGCCCGTAGAGCCTCGCTGGCAGCACGCGGGTGTTGTTGAGTACCAGCAAGTCGCCTGGTTGCAGCAAATCGGGTAAATCCCTAAAAATCCGGTGTTGGTGGCTGCTGGGAGAATCTACAGCCAGCAAGCGAGAACTGTCCCTCGGCACTACGGGATTTTGGGCAATGCGTGAGGGCGGAAGTTCGTAGTCGTAGCCGTCCAAAGACCAGTCCATCTCTGTCATCGAGTGAATTCCTGTGCGATCGATCTGTCAACTAGGTAACAAATTGGGTAAAAACCCCCATCCAAAGTCGGGTGCTTTTCCCCTTGTGGTGGCGGGTAGAGTCCGCGACGATAGAGGTATAGCATCAGCTTTGCTCATAAGGCTCATAAGGATCGTTATGGAATACCTCTACTACATCGCCAATACTAGCCTTACTCTGAGAGTCGTGGATTACCTACGCACGGCTCATCATCTTCCCTTGCAATTTATCACTGTTATTCACCAAATAGACGGCTGGGTGGTAAAGGTGAAAATGAGCCAATATTTAACTCCAGAAATGCACGGGGATTTTCGGGCTTTTATGAACGAACTCGGGATTCCTTACGATCCTGAAATTCGCTTGCAAATGGCGCTTTGGAGTTTGGAAACGGGACAGTCCCCACTGAGCGTGATGCGCCGCTACCAGGTGGCAGTCGTTTGTCACGGCAGCCCTGACCGCAAAGAAATTGAAGCGTTTCGCCAGCAATTTGTCAAGGGTCTGGGATATTGCCCGGAAACTCTCGCCTAGACTGCTACTCATATAAACTAGCTGTTATGGCAGAGCGGGAGAAGAAGTGAAAGGAAGAGAGGAAGAAGATTTAACGCTTTTTTCACCTCCGTTAAAGATTAAGAGAGAAAGGCGCGACAGCTTAGGGAAATTAATAATTAAAAATTACCTACTGGCATTGCTTCGTGATTTTACCCTCTAATTTTTAATTAGATATTTATTTTTAATTGCTAAAAGCCGAGCGAATGTATTCTTGCAGGGTAAGGCGGTAGTTTTCTGCAATGGTGAATTGAGAGTTTGCTGCTGTTAATGGTGGTAATATTTGCTTAGTGTTTTGTTGTGAAGGTTCGCACCTTACTAAAGCGACATCAAAGCGACAATAATTATTTGCTAAATCAGGATGAGTGCTTAAAAATATTTCGGCTGTTTGCCAAAGTTTGGCTTGTTTTGTGGTAGTAACAGCTAGCATTCCACCAGCATCCCAATTTCCCCGGCGGCGAGTTTTTACCTCTACAAATGCTAATGTTGGGGATTGCTGATTGGGAAGAAATCGGTTTTTTGCGCTTTCTTCATCTCTTCCGAGTGCGATGATATCAATCTCTCCCCAGCGACAGTGCCACTGCCTGTGCAAGATTTCCCAACCTTGCTGCTGCAACCACTCAGCGACTAAGTTTTCTCCCAATGTGCCGATATCCCGAGAGTTTGGGGATTGGGGGGAATTGGAGTCAGCCGTCGCTAACGGGCGATTCCCTACGGGATAGCTACGCTTGACGCGCTTTCTGGTAGAATTCAATTCTGAACTGTCACGACTGCCCATTAGCTTGAACTTGTATGATGATTTCTCGAATTCGCCAACATATTTATACTTTCTTGCTGAGTTTTGTTATTTTAGCAGTAATTGCCGCTGGGGCGATCGGCATTAATCCCGCACCTGCTTTCGCTTTGGATCACGACAAAGAAATCCTAGTCGGCGCTGATTTTACTGGCCAAGTTCTGACTGACGACAGCTTTAATAAAGCCAATCTTCGCAATAGCAATTTTACTAATGCAGATTTGCGGGGCGTCAGCTTTTTTGCTGCCAATATGGAAGAGGCAAATTTAGAAGGCGCGAATTTCACGGGTGCGACTTTAGATTTGGCTCGCATGATGAAAGCAAATTTAACTAATGCTATCCTGGAGGGTGCTTTCGCTTACAATACCAGACTCGAAGGAGCTGTCATTGACGGTGCTGATTTTACAGAGACACTGTTGCGAGACGATATGATAGAAAAACTTTGTAAAGTGGCAAAAGGTACTAATCCCGTGACGGGTAGAGATACTCGCGAAACTCTTTTTTGCGATTATTAAAAGGCTCGTTGAATAAAAGAATAAAGTCCTTAGTACAAACGGGTTCTTAGTAAGGACTTTATTCCTTATATCAGTTTAAAAATATCAGTTTAAAAAAATGTAACCGCACGCAAGCTTCAAACCCAGGGCTGTTTCATTCTTTTGTAGGGGCAATCCCCCCGTGGTTGCCCCGATATCTGAAACCCCTACCCGCTCGTCTATGGGCTGGGCGGGCACGGGGGCACCGCCCCTACAAAACCCTGCTTTTCCGTAGGGGCAACCCCCCCATGGTTGCCCCGAAACAGCCCTGGCTTCCAACCTATAGCAAGTCTATTTGAGTCATGAATGTAGACCAACCTGAAACGCTTGTGATGATTGAATAGATTGTTTACAAATCAAATGGTTTTGCTATATATCGAACGAGTCATCTCCAATCTAAAATCTAAAATTTAAAAGGTATTAGCCCCAAGGCACGGATGTTAAATCGTAAAAATTAACTTGACGCAGCCGCTCTAATTCCTTGAGCCATTCTTGTTCGGCACAGAATAGTTGGTGATATTCTATAGCCTCTTCGCCACTGCTAGCGGCTTTGGCTTTTTCCCACATATTGAGTGCAATCCGGCGGCGCTTCATGCTGATAATTTGCTCGATACAGGCGAGGGCAGATCTAATTACTAGAGGTGCGCGATAAACGTTTCTTTCTGAAAACTCGTTTAAGTGAAATAAATGCGAGATTTGATTGAGTTGATTCGGATATTCAATGAAGCTATCTTGCAATTTCAATATTAACTCAGCAGGCGCTACTTGTAAAGACATTTTGTGCAATATTTCTGCATTCACAATCTGATGCCACAAAAATCTGTGGTGAGAAAGGCTAAACTGCACGTCTCTAGCTTCTATTGCTTCTCTGACATCTTGACGGTATTCGGGACAATGCAAATAAATCTGCAATAATTGCGCTTCTGCTTCTTCTAAAAGACTGCGGGCTACGGCAGATAAGCTGGATTGTGAGCTTTTATTTTCGCCGCTTGCACGCTGCTTTTTATATTGTTTGTTCGGCTTAAGCTTGTTTCTAATTAACAGGGGCATTGTTAAAGATTCGTCTTGACTTTGCCGCTTTGCCCAATCGCTGCCTACTTGATTGAGCAAGTTCTCTGCGAGCATTTTGGTGAGTCTATAATCTCCTTTGCTGAGAATTTCGGCGCACTTTTGCAGGTAATGTGCTAGCTGATTGTCGTCAGTGATATTGGTTAATAAATTAATGATTTTTTTTGTGACTTGCTGGGAAGTATCGGCTTGCTTCAAATCTTGATTGACGAGCATTTGTTGCAGTTGCCAGTCGAGCCACAAGGGAGCATTTTCCAGCAATTCTTGATATTGTTCTGGGGAGTATGTTTTGAGGTATTCGTCGGCATCTTTGCCGTCGGGAATGTTGAGCACCCGCAGTTGCACTTCTCCTTGATAAGCGAGTTTTTCTATTTCTCCAATAGCGCGTTCTGCTGCTTGAGTTCCTGCTTTGTCGGCGTCGAAGTTGAGGATAATTTGTTTGGAGTCAGTGTAGCGTAATAACTGCCGCACTTGGTTTAAACTTAAGGCTGTGCCGAGGGAAGCGACGGCGTTGGAGATGCCGGCGGCGTGAAGTGCGATCGCATCAAAGTACCCCTCTACAACCACTGCGCGATCGGCTTTGCTAATGGCTGTTTTCGCTGTATCTAAAGCAAATAAAGTCTTGCCTTTATCGAATAGTTCTGTTTCGGGAGAATTGAGGTATTTCGGCTGTTCGTCGCCGAGAGCTCTGCCGCCAAAACCGATGACTCTGCCTTGGGTATCGCGAATGGGGATCATAATGCGATTGCGGAAGCGATCGTAATAACCACTACCACCATTTTTTCGGGGTACAATTAATCCCGCTTGTTCTACTAATTGCGCCGGATAGTTTTTCTGTTCTACTAAATAACTGTAAAGTGCTTCCCAACCTTGGGGAGCATAACCTAATTGAAATTGTTGGATAGTTTCTTCGCTTAGCTGGCGCTCTGATTTGAGATATGCTAAGGGTTCTTCTCCTTGGGTTTGCCGTAAAGCGTGTTCGTAAAAGTTGGCTGTTAGTGCTGAGATTTCATAGAGTTGTTCCCGCAGAGAAATTTGCCGCTGCAATTCTTGTCGGTGTTCTGGTTCGACTGTTTTGACTGGGACTTGATAATTTTTAGCTAATTCTAATACTACTTCGCTGAAAGGGCGTTTCTCCAATTCCATGAGAAACTTAAAAGCATTGCCGCCTGCACCGCAGCCGAAACAATAATACATTTGTTTGCCGGGACTGACAGTAAAGCTGGGAGATTTTTCGTCGTGAAAGGGACACAAACCTACGAATTCTTTCCCACGTTTTCGCAACACGACGCGACCGGAAATAACGTCTACTATGTCGGCTCTTTGTTTGACTTCTTCGATTGTTTCTGGATGCAGCCGGGGAACTTGCATAGGGCTATTTTAGGCAACTTGAAATTATGTTGATTGTGAGCGATCGCACTTTAGTAAAGCACAAAAATGACTTTCAGGGCTTGTACACAAAAACTCAAGCGTTCCTGTTTTTTGTACCATGGCTGATCGCAGTTAATATGTGTTTTATTAAAAAAACAGGTTTTTCCGTAAGGCATAACTTTATTGTAAGATATTTACACTAACTGTAAAGAGCATCGAAAATAATGCGAATTTTAATGATGGGCGGTACTCGGTTTATCGGGGTTTATCTTACTAAGATTTTAGCAGCACAAGGGCATGAAGTGGTGTTGTTTAACCGGGGCAACAAGCCTGTACCGGTTTCGGGGGTAAAACAGATTCAGGGCGATCGCACAAATGTCGAACAATTGAAAGAAAAGTTATCGACGGTCGAGTTTGACGCGGTTTTTGACAACAACGGCCGCGAACTCAGCGATACAAAGCCTTTAGCTGAAATATTTAAAGGGCGGGTGCAGCACTTTGTTTACATGAGCTCTGCGGGGGTTTATTTGAAGTCGGATCAAATGCCTCATATGGAAGGGGACGCTACTGATCCTAAAAGCCGGCATTTGGGTAAATGCGAAACCGAAAATTACTTGGCCGAGTCCGGTTTGCCTTGGACTTCGATTCGCCCGACTTACATTTACGGCCCGCAAAATTATAACGATTTAGAGGCTTGGTTTTTCGATCGCATTGCGCGCGATCGACCGATTCCGATTCCCGGTAACGGAATGCACTTCACGCAGTTGGGGCACTGTCAGGATTTGGCTAAAGCAATGGCGGCGGTTTTGGGCAACTCTAGGGCGATCGGGCAAATTTACAACGTTTCGGGCGATCGATTTGTCACCTTTGACGGTTTAGCCCGCGCCTGCATTCAAGCCGCAGGCAAATCCCCTGATGCTATTAAGATTGTACACTACGATCCGAAACAATTTGACTTCGGCAAAAAGAAAGCTTTTCCGATGAGATTGCAGCACTTTTTCGCTTCAGTTAATAAAGCTGTCACCGAGCTTAACTGGCATCCCGAATTTGACTTGGTTTCGGGGCTAAAAGATTCATTCCAGAATGATTATCTAATTTCGGGACGGGACAAAGCCGAGATAGATTTTTCAGTCGATGACGAGATTTTGAAAGCCGTTTAAAGTAAAATTAAAGTATGGTGTGCAGCGCGCACCATACCAATGTTTAGGGAGAAAAATAACATGAGATTTATCAACCCCAAAATTGATTTTGCATTCAAGAAAATATTTGGTTCTGCCCAGAGTAACGACATTTTGATTAGTTTCTTGAATGCCATACTCTATGAAGGCAGATCCATCATTGAAAGCTTAGAAATCCTTGACCCTTATCTTGCCCCTCAAATAGCCGGAGTTAAAAACAGCTACTTAGATGTCAAAGCGCTACTTAACGATGGCACATTTGTGATTATCGAAATGCAAGTTTTGAAGGTGCAGGCATTTGGGAAGCGAGTTTTGTACAATGCAGCAAAAACTTATGCACTGCAATTAACCAGGGGAGAATTATACCAGCAATTGCGACCTGTAATTGCTTTGACTATCACAGATTTTGAAATGTTTAGCGGGCATCAAGATGTAATTTCGCATTTTGTCTTCAAAGAAAGAACTCGCCTGTCTGATTATCTACAGAATGACATTGAGTTAGTATTTGTAGAGTTGCCCAAATTTAAGAAAGAATTGGAACAACTAGAAAATATTACGGACAAGTGGATTTACTTTATCAAAACCACTGGCACTTTGAATGAAGTACCTCAAACAATGGCTACAGTTCCGCAAATTCAGAAAGCTTTTGAAATTGCCAACGAAGTTAGTTTGACACAGGATGAATTGAACACGTTACAGCAGCAAGAGTTCTTTGCTCAAGATCAGGAAAATTCAGTGGCTGTAGGTCGAGAAGAAGGCAGACAAGAAGGCAGACAAGAAGGCAGACAAGAAGCACAAATAGAGTTAATTAGGATTTCGCTGAATCGCCTTTTAGGTCAACTAAACCCCGATATAGAAAGGCGCATTCAGCAGTTATCGAGCGACAAATTAGAAAATTTAGTAAACGCCCTATGGGGTTTTTCAAACTTGGAAGAGTTGAGTGATTGGTTGGAAGATAATTCTCAATAAGTTGATAACGCACCCTACCAGTTAAATAAAAGTAAGGTGCGTAGTTCACAGAGTAAGAAATATTAGGTAAATCTCATGCTTGGAATCACACTCAGCAGTCGCTACAGTATTATCCGTCACTTGGGAGGCGGCGGATTTGCTCAAACTTACTTAGCTGAAGATAAGCAGCTACCAGGAAACCACCTCTGCGTCGTCAAGCAGCTTAAACCTCAAGCAACAGATCCCGAAACTCTACAGGTAGCTAGACGTTTATTTGATACCGAAGCACAAGTTTTGTACAAGTTGGGAAATCACGATCGCATTCCCCGACTTTTTGCTTTTTTTGAAGAGAATCAAGAGTTTTATCTAGTTCAAGAATTTATAGAAGGCCACGATTTAAGTCAAGAAATTATACCAGCCCCAACCCCCCCTTACCCAGGGTGGGCTGGGGCTGGTTCCCCTTACCCAGGAGGAACTGCGGGAGTCATGCAGGAAGATGCAGTCATTGGTATATTGCAGGAACTTCTCGAAATTTTAGACTTTGTACACCAGCAAAATGTGATTCACCGCGATGTCAATCCCCGCAATATCCTCCGCAGAGATAGAGACGGAAAATTAGTTTTAATTGACTTCGGCGCAGTCAAAGAAATTACTACTCAAATCACCAATCCTCAGCCCAAGAATAGCTTGAGTGTCAGCATCGGTACTCCCGGTTATATGCCCAGCGAACAAGCTCACGGCAACCCGAAACTCAGCAGCGATATCTATGCCGCAGGTACGATCGCAATTCAGTGCCTCACTGGCATAAACCCTCACCAAATGCCAAAAAACTCCGAGACAGAGGAAATTATTTGGCAGGACAAAACATCAGTCAGTCCTGAATTTGCGAAGATTTTAGATAAGATGGTAAAGTACGATTTTCGGCAACGTTATTCTAGTGCAGGCGAAACGCTGCAAGCTATTAAAGAATTGAAAAATTCTTTCAGCGGTACAGTTCCTGTATTGCCTCCGGTTGCTGCTGCGAAGAAGCAGCTGAAATCCCGAAAAAAACTGTATTTAAAAATATTGTCGATCGCCAGTTTAATTAGCATCAGTATTATAGCATTAATTTATGGTGTAAATACTTTTAATGCAGCAAATGCAACTGACTTGTACAACCGAGGCAATACTCTTTACAATTTAAACCGATTTGAAGAAGCTCTGGCCGCTTACGAGCGAGCAATAAATCTCAGGCCCGACTACGCGGAAGTGTGGCAGGAAAAAGCCAAAACTTTATATGAATTGAAAAAATATCGAGAATCGCAGTCAGCTTATGATAAAGCCATAGAATTAAAGCCGGAATACTTGGAAGCTTGGACGGGACGCGGTTATGCTTTGGAGAAGTTGCAACAGTCTCAAGATGCGATCGCATCTTTTGATAACGCTTTGAAAATCCAGCCCGACTATGCCGCAGCGTGGGAAGGCAGAGGCGATGTTCTATTAGATTCGCAGCGGTACGAAGAAGCGATCGCATCCTACGAAAAAGCTGTACAATTTCAGTCCAATTTGTACCATTCTTGGTACAATCGGGGACAAGCTTACCAAAAATTAAAACAGTACGATCGATCTGTAGAATCCTATGAAAAAGCACTTGAAATCAAATTCGATAATTATGAAGCTTGGTACAATTTAGGCAATATATTCCTAGAGTTAAACAAAAATCAAGAAGCTTTTGAAGCCTACGAAAAAGCCGTGCGGTTTCAGCCTAACTTTTATCAAGCGTGGTACAGTCAAGGCATTGCTTTACTAAAAATGCGGAGGCATGAAGAAGCGGTAGAAGCTTACGAAAAAGCTGTTAAATTAAAACCGGATTATTATCAAGCTTGGTATAATTTAGGCTGGTCTTACCACGAATTGCATAGGTACGAACAAGCAATTGAGTATTACAGCAGAGCCTTAGATTTAAACCCGAAAGAATATCAAGCGTGGTACAATAGAGGAAATGCTCAGTACAATTTAAAGCGGTACGAAGATGCGCTAGTCTCTTACAATGAAGCCGTTTATGTCAAGCCTGACTACTCGGAAGCTTGGTACAGCCGCGGCAATGCACTGGTGGCGGTAAAAAGATACGAAGATGCGATCGCCTCCTATGACAAAGCAATTCGCTACAAACCGGATTACGGAGCGGCAATGGAAGCAAAAAAGCGGGCACAAAGTCAGCTAGGAAGCAGCCCGCTAGAACCCCAACAACAACAATAATTGTTATTAGTCCCCCTATGCTAGGACTTTGGGTGTAGTAGTAATTTCACGAACCCAATAATTGTGGGTAGGTTATCTTTTAGCGAACAGCGGGAGCAATTACGGTAACTCGTCGGCTGTCTACTAACATCGGCCAAAAACCTCGATCGCTCAATGCTTTTACGGCAGCAGTAGCGGCGTTTTGATCCGTTGTATAAGCGACGAATAAAAAGGGACGCTGGCCGTAGGAAGCTAAGCCTACTTGCGTGCCTAATGCTTGCCTGACTTGGGCGGCTAATTCCGGTTGGTTGAAGTAATCTACTAACACTGCATAACCAGAACCCAGGGGTCGGGGATTGAAGGCAAGATTGCCGCTGGGAGAATTGGTGATTGGTTCAGAACCTGGTGCTGGCTGAGGGTTGTAGACTGGCAAATTTTGGGGTAGTGCCGCTGCGGGCGATCGTACTACGTAAGCTTGCAATCCGACAACATCTTCGATGTATTTAACCCAATCGCTGGCGATTTGCGAGTCCCGAAAGCCACCAACTCGCGTCACCGTGTCATTGATGTACTGACAAACTGTGTTGTTAGTATTTCCAGGGAAAGAGCGTTTTGCTCTTTCTTGCTGTTCGGGTGTTCTGGTGACAATTAACAGTAGATATTCGTCGGACTGTGGCGGTTGGCAGCTCGACTGAGCTTTAACAGAACTCGATAAAATTGTCAAGACTAAAAGGGCGATCGAAGTAGCAGAAAATAGGGGGAGAGACAAAAGAAATTTGTACAATTTACCCCTAATTGTTGTTAGTTGTTTCGTCGGATATTTGGCTACTTTCTTCATGCTGTCTGTAGGGATGCGAGGGCATCGGGAATAGTTGGTGATGGTGCTTGAAATTCACCTGTCAGTACATATTCTAATCGCAGTTTCAACCAAGTGATAAAGACAGGATCGATGGAAATAATAGCCGCGGCTGGCTGAGGGCATTTTGCTTTAACTTCTGCCATTGTCGGTGCTTCTAGGAAAGCGGGCTGTTTGACCAACCAGAAGTCTATTTCTTTTTCTTGTTCGTTGTAGTTGCGAGTTCTTTCTTTAAACACTTCATCTAGGGCTTCTTCTTCTAGTAAAAAGCGTTGGCTGGCTAAAACGTAGTAGTATGTTTGCATTTTTGTCGGTTGTTAGAGGTTGAGGGTTCGCGGTTAATGCCGCCTGTACCGACCAGTTTTGCTGGTCAGGGGCGGGTTTGCCGAGTTGCGGTCGTTGAAGAGTTCTAGACTCTTGTGCCGTTTACTTTACCTTATTTGCTGTCATCTTGGGTAGATGCAGAGCAAGTCGCCTCGGAAAAATCTTTGGTGGTGAGTGTTGGGGGAGTTGTGAGAGTTGCGAGAGTTGCTGGTTTTTTGGGGATGTGGGCGATTATTTTTCGGGCTGGTGATTTTCGGGAAAATTTACCTGACAATAGGAAATTAGATGGAATTGCAGGTTGAATAATTACCAATTATTGAGGCAATCTGGGGGCTGTTAAACTTGATTGAGAGTGGTTTGCATATGAAAATACTTCAGACAGTTTTTGATGGCGAACCCTAAAAAAAGGCTTTCATGGTGATAAAGGTACTCGCGGGAAAATCAAAGGTTTGTGACTACTACCTAAAAATAGTCCTTACTATTGTATTGAAATGAAAAATGTGTAGATTGATTTGCTCTGACCGAAATAGCCATCGGCCCGCTGTCACTTCCGCCATTCCACCAAAAGCGATCGCCCTCCACCCATGCTCAAATAAGCTCAACAAATCAGCTAAATTTGTTGGCCAGGGAATGCAGCCAAAGGCTAAACTAATCTAAGCTTTACCATAAAATTTTCTCCCCGTTCATGAACATCGCTTATTTAGTCAACCAATATCCCAAAGTCAGCCACAGCTTTGTCCGCAGAGAAGTGCTAGCCGTTGAAAATTGCGGCCTGAAAGTCGCACGTTATTCGATCCGATCCTGCGAGTCAGAACTCGTTGATGAGGCCGACAAACTAGAGCAAGAATTGACTAAAGTAATCTTAGGAGTTGGTGTACAGGGGTTAGCGTGGGCTTTGCTGCGCGTTGTCGCAACTAGACCCATTCGATTCATCGAAGCTGTGCGGTTAATGTTCAAAGTTGGCTGGCACTCGGAACGGGGGATTTTGCTGCATCTAGCTTATTTAGCAGAAGCTTGCATTCTTTTAAATTGGTTTGCAGAATCCGGTACAGCACACGTTCACGCTCACTTCGGGACAAATTCGACAACAGTCGCAATGCTGTGCCGCGTGCTTGGCGGCCCGACTTACAGTTTCACCGTTCACGGCCCTGAAGAATTCGATAAAGCAACACTTCTTTCCTTAGACGAAAAAATTAAGCGATCGACCTTTGTAGCGGCAGTCAGTTCCTTCGGTAAAAGTCAGCTTTTTCGGTGGTGCGATCGCACTTTTTGGTCAAAAATTCACGTCATACACTGCGGCGTAGATGCTGCATTTTTAGCTGCACCCTATGTTCCCATACCCGCAGCACCCCGCTTAGCTTGCATTGGCCGACTCAGCGAACAAAAAGGTCATTTGTTATTGCTAGAAGCTGCTAACTTGCTAGCAGTTCAAGGCTTGCAGTTTAAGTTGGTACTGGTAGGAGACGGGCCACTGCGATCGGATATTGAAAAGCAGATTCAGCAACTCGGCCTGCAAAATCATATAGAAATTACCGGCTGGGCCAGCGGCGATCGAGTTCAGCAAGAGATTTTAGCTTCACGGGCAATGGTATTGCCGAGTTTTGCTGAAGGTTTGCCCGTCGTAATTATGGAAGCCCTCGCTCTTAATCGGCCCGTAATTAGCACTTATGTTGCTGGCATCCCGGAACTCGTAGAACCCGGTGTTTGCGGTTGGTTAGTTCCTCCCGGTTCCGCAGAAGCATTAGCGGTAGCGATGCGCGCAGTATTGGAAGCACCTTTAGAAAAACTAGAACAAATGGGGAAAACAGGAGCCGAGAGAGTTGCTCAACAACACAATGTTGATTTAGAGGCAAAAAAATTAGTCGCGCTGTTTGAGAGTGCTATTAAGCCGTGATTAAAAAAGTAGTAAGGCTATGCTGTTTCCCTACCCCACAATAATCATTAGCCCCCCTCGGATGTAACCATCGCCTGATTAATTTTTGGGAAACGACCAGGCGCCGTGTCGTGATTGTGGGTAATATTAATTCCCCTGCCACCGGATTTGATATAAAAAGGGCGGGCAAATACGCACCCCAAAAAAATTTATTCTTTGTGGAACAGGCATCTTGCCTGTTCCTTTAATTAAAGCAACCTATTTACAGACTTTTTAAGGAATAGGAACAGACCGCAATAATCGATCAACAATTGCCTTAGCCCTCCTTCCGCCCGCCGGAATCAAACGGTGAGACAGTACGTGCGGCGCCACATACTTAACATCATCATCAGTAGCAAAATCCCGCCCCGAAATAAACGCCAAAGCCTGGGACGCCCGGTGCAAAGCCACCGCACCCCGGGGACTCACCCCCAGAGTAATCTCCTCATCTTCCCGCGTCGATCGCACCAAATCTACAATATACTGTTTCAAAGAGCCTTCCACCTTCACAGCAGCGCACAAACGACGCAATTCCTGTACTTCTTCCAAAGAAATACAAGGCTGCAAATCTTCAACAGCAAAACTATCAGAAAGCCGTTCCAACATTTGCAACTCTTCCAAAGCAGCGGGATAGCCCAAAGTCAACGACAAAGTAAACCGATCCATCTGCGCTTCCGGTAGCGGAAAAGTGCCTTGATATTCGATCGGGTTCTGAGTCGCAATCACAAAAAACGGCGCCGGAACATTCCGAGAAACTCCATCTACTGTCACCTGCTTTTCTTCCATCACTTCCAGCAAAGCTGACTGAGTTCGCGGCGTCGCCCGATTGATTTCATCGGCAAGCAAAACATTAGCAAAAACAGGGCCTGGCAAAAACTCAAACTTCCCACTGCTAGGATTCCAAATATTAGTACCCGTGATATCCGTTGGCAACAAATCGGGAGTGCACTGAATCCGCTGAAACTTCCCATCGATCGATCGCGCCAAAGACTTCGCCAGCAGCGTTTTTCCCACACCCGGCACGTCTTCCAGCAGCGCGTGTCCGCCCGAAAGCACGGCTACCAGCACCAAGCGAATAGCATCGGCTTTGCCAACAATAGTCTTGCCTAGATTTTGTTTTAGCCTTTCAATATTTTGTCTCATATCCCTGATTTCTAATTGTTAATTGCTAGTCGCTAATTGTCGATCAAACATCCAATTGTCAAAATCTTGAGTCTTTGCCTGGCGAACTTCGTATTTGTCCAACTAGAATTTAGTCTGACTCATCTTGCACCATTTTTAAAACCGATCGCCCGTTCTAGATCACATAATTATTAGACTTTAGCAGTTAAGAGACTTCTAGCAATATCGCAATCTGCCTGAATTTGAGTTTTGAGAGCATCCAGAGAAGCGAATTTTTGTTCGGGTCGCAAAAACTCTACTAAACTCGCGCTCAAGGTTTGACCGTACAAATCCCCAGACCAATCTAACAGGTGAATTTCCACAGTGGGTTGCAGCCCGTCTACAGTCGGGCGGCAGCCAACATTCATCACCCCATTGACAAAAGATAAATTTGATGCTGTGCCGGGAATTAGAGATTTGGGATTTTCCTGTTGATAGGAAGAACTTTCCTCTTTCATCTTTTCCCATCCATGCTTCAGCGAGACTCGCACCGCATACACGCCATAACGTGGCAAAAATTTTTCCGGCGGCAATTCGATATTAGCAGTAGGAAATCCGATCGTCCTACCCAGTCGCTGTCCGCCAACCACAGTCCCGACTAAACTGTAAGGTCGCCCCAGTAACTGATTCGCTCTTGTGAGGTCGCCGGATGCCAGACCTTCGCGGATTGCAGAACTGCTGATCCGATCGCCCTCACCGCAATTGTGCAGGGGTACAAGACCAACATCAATACCGTAACCAGAGGCGATCGACTGCAAATCCACAGCCGTCCCAGCGCGTCCCCGTCCAAACCGAAAATCAACTCCCACACTAATTCGACTCGCTTTTAGTTGTCGCACCAAAATTTCCTCGACAAACTCACAAGCAGTCAAAGCCGCCAATTCTCGATCAAACGGCAGCAGCACAAGTTGCTCGACGCCCATTGCGGCGAGCAATTCTACCTTTTCTGCCAGAGGTGTTAGCAGTTTTTTCGGTTGACCCGTAAAAAATTCTTGCGGGTGAGGATTGAATGTCACCACAGTGCCGTAAAGTCGATCGACCCCATCAGAATCGATCCCAGAGAGGCTGTTGCCCTCTGCCCTGGGGCCGATCAAACCCTCGAAATTATGGCTGCTGCCGGCTCGATCGGGCGGTGCTGCTGAGTCGTTGTAGCAGGTCGCCGGAGGTTCGCTTTCCAAATTTTCATCTCTGCCAACGTTGGAGCGCAAGTTTTGCCCCGACGCAATAACCGTCGCAGAATTTTGCCCAGGCGATCGATTTAAAATTGGCTGCACGACTTGTCGATGCCCTAGGTGCAAACCATCAAAGTTTCCCAAGGCAACAGAAGTTGGAGTCAGAGCAGCGGTACAAGAAGAAGTTACCCACACGCTTAAAATTTTGACATACTTAGCCAGGTTGCGATCGCCAGTCGATTTTAGATTTTAGATTTTAGATTTTAGAATTGACTCCCCAGATTAATCTGAGAGGTTCAACTAGGATCTAAACTTTTTGGTGTTCCACGACAGGAGTACGTGGCACGGTATCCGTCTTTGAGTGAGGTCAGCCCTTGCTTAAATGTCAGATTTCACAGATCAAGATTTCAGAACCATCTGACAATCTCAAATCCATCAGACATGAACTTGAGGCGCTTGCACCGACGCTTCAGACAAATCGTTATCAGGAGGCAGCAATTGTAACGACAAACCTTCCCGCGCCATCAAACTATTCGGGAATCTTTGAGCCACTTGTTCTCCTACCTTGTCTAAAAACTCGTCATTGTGCAGGGGGTCGTGGTGAAAAATCACCAACTTTTTGACATTAGCAGCCTTTGCCACCTTCACCGCTTCCTGCCAAGTCGAATGTCCCCAGCCGACCTTGCTGCTCTTCTCCGAATAATACTCCTCATCGGTATAAGTAGCGTCGTAGATCAGTACCTCAGCATCCTGAGCCAAATGCAGCACATTTTCGTCTAAACGATCGGGAAAATGTTCGGTATCAGTCACGTAAGCAGCCGAATACCCCCGCCAGTTGACGCGGTAGCCTATAGCTTCCCCCGGATGGTTCAACAAAGCAGTTTCCACCTTAATCTCTCCGAGTTCCAGCGGTTGGCCCACTTCTATATCGTTAAATTTCAGGTCTGCCCCCATAATTTGCAGGGGCACCGGAAAATTGGGGTGCAACATCTGGTCGTGGAGGCGTTGCTGGATAGTAGCCTTATTAGGAGCAATAGCCCCATAGATGTGAAAGCAGTTCCCAGGAATAAAAGCTGGGACAAAAAATGGGAATCCTTGAATGTGATCCCAGTGAGAGTGAGTAAAAAACATATGAGCTTTTACGGGCATCTGGGACAGGAGAGTTTGTCCCAAAACCCGCAATCCAGTACCACCATCGAAAATTAGGCGACTGTCACCTACTCGCATTTCTACACAGGGCGTGTTGCCCCCGTAACGTACTGTTTCTGCCCCGGGAGACGCTATGCTACCTCTAACGCCCCAGAAGTGAACCGTGAATTGGTTTTGCATACTAGACATGGGTTTTCTTGCAAGATTGTTCCGGCGAGTTATGGGTAAGGTGTTTACATATTACTAAGGGCTTTACCATCAAACCCAACTTCTTTGACGATCGAGTTCCCCACTTGTTGGAAGTGCCAAGAGTCTCGCTCATCGCGAGAATGCAAAACTGTTGGGCTTGACAACTGAGTAATAAATTACAACGTAGACTAATCAAGTCTCGATCGTAACTCTTCTTTTCCTCTATTCACTAGCCTAACCTCCGCAGACACACTTTGGGGCAGCAGTGCTGTCTGAGTTTGGTCAAAAGCCGCTGTTTTTCCAGCCTCCGCACTTGCCGAACACGATCGCGCGGTCGGTTGTTTGCCTTACTGCTTTACGGGTTGGAACGCGGATGATGGCTTTGGTGCTATCTAGTCCGGTCGATCGACCATAATATGCTAGGTGACGGGGCAGCTTTACGCCGATATCTGGCTGATCTTGCGGATCATCGGGTGTGAACGCGCCTCTACAAAAAAGATGGTTAATTTACCCGACTTGAGATGCTCCCGCCATTGAACCCCTGCCCATGAGCATCAGGGACTCCTTTTTACCAGAACCCGGTTTAATTAACTCAACTCCCATTAATTCAAAAATCTTAGCAGTTTAGGAATGCTCCTGCTATTAATTATCAGCCAATATTGTCTGGATTCTCTGCCGGCTTCGAGGCTGCGGTTCGTCCAGCTAGCGGTCAAGCTGAACCCAGCCTCATCTGACACCGGGGTAGCAGCGACATCCCCAGCCAGCAGGCAAAAGGCTAAATTTTCGTCGGCATTTCTTGGCGGATGAATTGAATCACTTAAAATTCCCCTATTTTCTGAAATTAAAAAATTTCGTTTTTTTGCCATCAGCTTAACTTCGATCGACCTTCTGTCTCAAGAGTGATGCAAAAATATTTGTTATTAACCTGTTGTGCTTTTCTCAAAAATCTTCAAGAGCCCTATTTTGGGTAATGATTTCTCGGAATTCGGCGCCGTTGCGGTACTCGCCACGGTTTTAAATTTCCGGTATCATAGAGCCTAAGACTCTTGTTTACCGAAAAACAGGGTCTAAAGCCCCGTCCTTATAGGACGGCTTTAATTTAGCCAAAACTGTGAATTAGTCTTTATATCCATCCCAGCGACGTAAATGTTAG
>NZ_JAUBPU010000138.1:1810-2041 GCF_036700885.1 Microcoleus sp. S13_B4 | reverse complement strand
TCATCACTGTCTGAGAGGTTGTAAAACTCACCGCGTACAGTGTTTGCTGGTTGTCCGGTAGGATTTCCAGGGCCTGGAGAACTGATTGAGGGTACGACAATGGATACAGGCGTGCCCGGAGTTGGAGTTGGAGTCGTTATCGGAGTTGGAGTTGGAATGGTTATCGGAGTTGGAGTTGGAATGGTTATCGGAGTTGGAGTTGGAGTCGTTATCGGAGTTGGCATCGGCATC
>NZ_JAUBPU010000138.1:0-1710 GCF_036700885.1 Microcoleus sp. S13_B4 | reverse complement strand
CCTACCGGAGTGGGAGTTGGCATCGGCATCCCTACCGGAGTGGGAGTTGGCATCGGCATCCCTACCGGAGTGGGAGTTGGCATCGGCATCCCTACCGGAGTGGGAGTCGGCATCGGCATACCGCTGTCGTCATCCTTAATTGTGAGTGTAGCGGTGGCCTGTGCGCCTATCGGTGCGTCTAAGCCTCCATTCCTTAAGAACAATTTTATCGTTTCATCTCCCTCCTGCTTGTTATCATTCACAATGGGGATTTCAAGTACCCCGAAATCTTTGTCAGCAGGAATGAAGGCTAACTCGAAGCGGCCGTAATCTTCACCAGTTGCTGTACTACTTGACTCTGCCTCGACAATTCCTCTCATATCACGTCCAATAGGACCATTACGCTTAAAGGTAATAGTCGCTTTAGTCCCATTTTCATTGACAGTGTAATTGGCATCACTAAAGGCTATGGTGCTCAAGCTGGGTGTAGCGTTGCTATCTCCTTTGAGAGTCAAAGTGTAGGGCGTTGACCCGAACTCTTTAGACCACAGCACACGCACCCTGTAATCTCCCGGCTGCAAATTTTCAGGAATTGTCACTGATGCGTCTGACCCCGCGTCTCCACGGGCGTAACCAAAGTCGTTTGGTATGTCGCCACTGCTAAAAAAAGATAGCTCCGCCTTATCTGTTAATCCCGATACCGTCACATTGATTTTCTGTTGGTTGTTTGGTGGCACTGTAAACTTGTACCAATCAACAGGATCTGTGTTACTTACAAAACCCTTAATCACTATGGGATTAGGAGAGATATTGCCGATTAACGGAGGATTATCGAAGATATTGTTAGCAGGGTCTTCTGAATCCATTTGCAGCAAATGTCTTTCAGTGTCTAAAATTCCTTTAGCTGTCATTATTCTATACCTAAATCAACTTTATGGAAGATAGGAAATTTCTACAGGTAAGGACTTAGGAAATGCCCTATCCCTACTTTATTTGACTACCTTCTACATTTATAAAACACTTAAGAACGATAAGTCACCTAACAGCTATTAGTATTTTTATTAGGTATTTTTGTGAGAACTACACCAGGTTAAATTTATTTGTTTAAATAAATTCAACCAATACTTCTTTAAACAATACTTCGGACAGTTTTTGAATGAGAGCCTAAAAGTGCCATTCTACCGTTTGTATCGGGGCTTGATGAAAGCGTGAAACCCTGATTATATAGTTAGCGATTGAAAACTATTCTAAGTGTTATTATAGAATTAGTCCGCCTATCTACTCAATTTGGCATAGTATACAGATAGAACAGACAGAAGTGCATTTAGAGGAGGAACGCCAGAAAGCAGAACGGTTAGCATCCCAATTGCGTGCCGCAGGAATTGAACCAGAAGTTTGATGGATCAAAAAGTAGGGTGCGTGCGGGGCATCCTAGAACTCATATTTAAACCTATAAAAGTTGGTAGTCCTGCAAGCGTAAGGATAAAAGGGGATTAAAGTGGTTGAGCTACCATTATCAAAACCCTGACTTTGCACCACTACCTAAAATTTAAAATCCCTCGCTCTTTTGAGCCTTGCGGTTGTAAAGCCGACATTCCCTCTTACACGACTTACAAAACAACAAAGACAGAAGCAGTTAGAGCGCTTTGAGCTGCACCTTGGACTACGCCCAAATAATTGCTGCCGAGTTTAATAACCGTACTACTAACAGCCGCTCCACCATTTAGACCT
>NZ_JAUBPU010000137.1:0-2054 GCF_036700885.1 Microcoleus sp. S13_B4 | reverse complement strand
ATTCATACCGGAGAAGAAATAGAAAAAGCCATCAAAAAGAAAGGGGCAAAATTAATATACTTGTCGCCCTATTCGCCCGACTTCTCACCAATTGAACATTTATGGTCAAAACTCAAAAACATTCTCCGTTCTATCAAGACGACTAATTATCGAGAATTAGCCAAAGCACTCTTGGTTTGCCTTCAATCAAGTTACATTATCCGATATGAGGAATTGGTTTACTCACTGCTATTATTGTACCTCATCTTTCTGAGAAACGCTATATGAAGTTTGGTACAAGTAAACGTGTTGTGAGTCAAGCATCGCGTGCTGTCAACAAAATGCTATTACAGCACTTTGCGTGACTAAGAGGTACAGTAACAGCAGTGAGCAAAATAATTTTCGATTTGCTTAGTTGAACATAATTTCACTCCCAATTCCAATAGTTTTTCCACAATCTGTACACTTCGAGGTACAAATCTCCTGAGCCATGCTTTTAATTCCCACCATAAATGTTCGATGGGGTTAAAGTCAGGTGAGTTGGCGTGATAAATACACTACTTTTGCTCCCACTGCTTCGATCATTTTTTCCACACCTTCTACCTTGTGTGCCTTCAGATTATCCATCACCAATACCGATCCTTTCCATAATGAAGGCACCAGTTCTTCTTGCACAAATTTCTGGAAATCCTCTCCATTCATAGATTTTCCCATTGTCTTCATGGCGATGACCTTCTTATTGCTTATTGCTCCAACCACCGTTACCCTACTTCCTCTATAAAATGGCTTGATATCGTAGCTTCTTTCTCCCTTTTTACTTCTAGCTCCTTGTCTCATTATCCCCAGCAATACGCCCATTTCATCCAAAAAAATCAGATTTTCTGGTTCGACATCTCGGGTTTTTTCCCAATATTCTATTCGCTTCTTTTGATTAATTTCTTTATGGGCTTGACTGCTCCGTAGTGTTTTTTTTTTCAAAGTGAGTTGCTGCTTTTTTAGGAATCCGCACATGGCACTCTCGCTCAACCCTACTCCTGTTTTTTCGTGCCAATACTCACAGTATTCTGCGAGTGTGTAATCTGGATACTGGGCTACCATCTCTTCAATCTGTTGTTCGTGACCAAACAGTAGGCTCGGTGTAACTGCTCACCGCAACAGCGTTGGGGTATCGCCAATGATGTCAGCGAGCGCTATGCACTTTAGTTAGTAGGTGGTATTCCAGAAAAACTGGCCACAATCAAAAAGGAAGTTTGTGGAAAACTGGTTGATTCAATTTCTTTCAACGGAAAGTTCAGTTGAATAGTAAACCTGGAGGACTACGACCAGCTAAAGAAAGTAACTCATATAGTTGTGCGATCGCTTCGCCACCTTGCAGGCGCACTGTTTCTAAAAAGCTAAACATTTGAGCGACTAATTGAGCGCCCCAATCACTACGCGCTCCTCCAGTTACTTTCCGATGCACGACCACGGGGCGTAAAGCTCGTTCAGCATCATTGTTGTCAGGTTTAACTTGTGGATAATCTAAAAAAGTAAACCACTCTGTCCAATGACGTTGAATCCGGTTGGCTAATCGTTGGGCATCGGCAGGCCAACCTTTGACAGGCGCATTAGTCAAGACATCTTGCAATTTGGCTTCCAGTACAAGACGTTCTGCCGCCATCGCTTCCCGACTCAATTGACCAGTATGATACTCCCTATATCGGGTTCTAGCAGTGGTTAAAATTTCACTAACTGCCCCAGCTAATAGTCGATTGCCCTCAAAACGACTTAGTTTTAGTGCTTCTAAATCTCGTTGCAGATGGGTCAAACATTTCTGTTTAGCTGCGGCTGATTGAGGGTTGTAAGCGCTGAAACAATCACTACTAAGAATGCCTTCAAAGTCTTCTCCCAATAGCTGTTTTAGTTCGGCACTACTGCGGCTGGGAGCTAATAGTAATACACAAACCTTGTCACTGGTGGCTACCCACAACCAATATTTGATTCCATCAATGCAGTAAGTAGTTTCATCAACGCAGCGCACACCCGGTTGTTGTACGTAGCTCAACCATTGCTGATAGATTGGCTGCAAGCTCTCT
>NZ_JAUBPU010000136.1:0-2086 GCF_036700885.1 Microcoleus sp. S13_B4 | reverse complement strand
TGGCAAAACTATAGGAAAATTTAAATAACAGTAGATTTTGATTGAGAGAGTAGATCGTGATTATTTGGGTAAACGAGCAAATCGATCCGTCGGGTATTCTTTATTCTTGTATTGCTTGTTGCGATGAGACTCAAGCAAAGGATTGCCACGAATCTTTTGAGAACAATTTGACGGCTGAGCAAAAACAGCAGGGCTGGGTTGCTACTTTGCGGACTGTTAGTTCTTGGGATGAGGTGCCTGTTAATGCTTTGAAATTGAATTAATGAGTGCAAGTCATCAGTAGCTTTAGTCTCGCCCTGTTTCCGTTCGAGAGAAATGGCAGGAAAACGTGGGACATCAGTTCGTCCAAGGCAAGATAACTCGATCGCACATTTATCAAATTAACAGAGGTTTTGTGAATCTGAAGGCAAAAAGCTGCAAGCATTTGGGGCTGCGAGTCTGAGGATTGTGCCCTGGAAGGTGCGGGAATTTGGGCGGAAATTCTCGGGCTGGCACTGCTGCGAACACGCTAGGAGGAAAAAGCGTGCAAGTGCGATCCTCTTCGAGGGCTCCGCTAACGATAAGTCGCATTTATTAAACGGGCTTTAGCATTACTATTAATACATAAAGGCATTTCCAATTGTCAAGTTAAATTTTTATGATTGAAACCTTATTTCACGCTTATACGCCTCTAGTTATCTGGACGGGCTTAGGATTGCTGCTGTTTCGGTACATCCCAGTTGATTTTCCCAAGCTGCTGAGCCACTTTCTTTTCTGGATTGGGATACCGCTGCAAATTCTAGTTTTAGCCCGTCAGAGCGATTTTTCAGGTGCTGTGGGGTTCACGCCGGCGATCGCCCTATTCGTATTATTTTTGAGCACGAGTTGTGCTTGGCTGACTTGGGTATTATTGCGTAGGCTGAGTGCGGCCCACATCAAAAAGCCGTATTTTCAGGGCAAAAATTCTCTAGTAAATTTATTTTTATTAAATTTTAATTCTCTGAAGCGATCGAGCCAGGGCAGTTTTCTCCTAGCTGCGATGTTAGGGAATACAGGCTTTGTTGGATTAGCAATCACCCCGTCTATAATCAGCACCGATAACAGCAACTGGGCTGTATTGTACAGCGTCACTAACAACGTTATTGGAACTTATTGTTTCGGTGTATTTATTGCTAGCTATTTCGGGAACTCTGAGCAAAAAAAACACTGGTGGACTCAGCTCCGGGACGTACTGACAGTTCCCGCCCTGTGGGCATTTTTAATTGGTTTTTATACTAGAAACATCCCCCTGCCCGAGACAGTGGAATCGGTATTGCAGACTGCTGTTTGGGTGGTAATTGCCAGTGCTTTGCTGCTGGTTGGCATCCGGCTGAGGTCTATTAAGAAATGGGAAAGTTTTGAACTGGCCTTAATCCCGTCGCTGTTAAAAGTGGTAATTGTGCCGGTGCTGATCGGATTGGGTGCTAGTTATTTCGGATTGAGTGGCGATCCGAGGTTCGTGTTGGTGTTGATGTCGGGAACGCCCACAGCTCTTTCTGTGCTGATTTTAGCAGAAGTCTACGAGCTCGATCGCGATTTATTAGCTAGCAGCATCGCCATCACTTCTGTCGGGTTGCTGTTGATGCTTCCGCTGTGGTTAGCTGGGTTTAGTTGAAGTTGGGCGATAGCGTCGGGCGTCTGGGAGTTAGAAACCGGGTTTCTTTTCAAAATCTCGGTAAGGATGCGTAAATTATCGCAGAAACCCGGTCAGGGTAAGAGCATCTCAATCATGCTTGACAAAAGCACTTGAGAATTTGCATCATATAGTCATCATTCATCGCAGCCCGTTTTCTTTTTGGTCGCAAGCTACGTTTAAGAGTTGTTTCTTGATTGACAACATTAAGTGCCATCCGTCTTACTATAGCAAAATTGTGAGGGCTATTTAACGAACGAATACGACATTTATATTCATTAAAGGTAACATCTAAACTCCACTGCATTTGGTTTTCAATGCTCCAATGTTGAGGCAGAAATAACTCCACAAGTGGGAGAATTAGATTAATTAGAAACATTTGTTGGCTCAAAAAAAACCTGGTTATGGACAGCAGTAAACCATTTTAAACCAGGT
>NZ_JAUBPU010000135.1:0-2139 GCF_036700885.1 Microcoleus sp. S13_B4 | reverse complement strand
TATACAAAGAGAAACATCCCGCCGCCTTGCCCTGCGCCTTTGTTGCCCTCAAAGCGACTGTTCCGAATGGCGATCGTCCCACCGACAGACCCAGGTGTACTATTTGGGCCGGAAGCATTAGCACCGTCGGTGTAAATTGCACCGCCATAACCACTGGTATTTGCTCCGGTTCCTGCCGTAGAATCGTTATTTAAAAAAGTTGAATTTTCGACGGTTAGGTTGCCCAAAAGGTGGTTAATGGCCCCGCCGTTAATGCCTTTGTTGTTGGTAAAAGTAGAGCCTTTGACAGTGAGAGAACCTCCACTTTTTGTGCTGATCGCACCGCCACCTCGTTCACTGTTAGCCGATCGCCCGTCGTTGCCAGTAAAGGTACTGTTGAGCACATTAGTGGTACTCTTGAAACCCGCGTAAATGCCACCAGCGTAACCAGCAACATTATTATTGACTTGGCAATTTTCTAAAGTTAAAGTACTGTTACCTCCCGTTTTAATGCCACCACCGCTGCTAGTATCCTCATTATTCGGATCGGTTCCAGAAACTTTGCCGTTGGCAACAATCAGGTTTTTTAGAGTAACATTTGTCGAACCTTCTGTGAAGATTACCCGCGAAGTGTTGTTGCCACTGATGGTTAAATTGCTAGCACCACTTGCATCAAGTGTCAAGTTTTTATTGATGACAAGTTGACCGGAAGTTAGAGTAATTGTTTGGCTGGCAAGACTGGAGGCAAATTGAATGGTATCGTCGGCCGCTGCGGAGGCGATCGCATTTCTCAATGAACCCGGCCCGCTATCATTATTGTTGGTAACGGTAATAGTCCCTAAAGTCCCTCGGTAATCTGCCATTGCTTCTGGAGTCAAGGCTAGCGGTGCTTCAATATCACCCTTGGCAAACTCCAAATTCCAGTTACCACCGCGGCCAGTGCGATCTGTAGATGCTGCAATATCAGCCCCCGTTAACTCGCCCAGGCGATCGACAAAATCACTACCCGAACCCGCAGCAACATCGCAACCGTAAATCACGATATCAGCTTTTTCGCTCAGTGCATTTCGCCAATCTTGCAACTGACTTTCATATTGTGGCAAATTATCCGAATTCAACGTCGCAGAACCAAGCTGTAAGCTGCCAGAATTGCCGTGAGAAAAAATGTGAACTTGGTCTACAGTTCCTCCCGCCGCAGCGATAGTTTGCAGTTTAGCAGTAATTTGCTCGACTCCGTTGCCATTTTTCTCTAATATGATTGTCTCCGTACCTGGAAGCACGCCGCCCGCCAGATTTTGATAGTCATCTAAGTCTGAGTCAATGAAGACAATAGATTTAGGAAGAGAATTGGGGATACCAGATTGTGAATCTATACTGGCAAAAATTGAACTCATTTTGCATACCCATGTGAATGTTTACTATGTGCTGTAGATTCACCTTGAAAGCAGAAGATTAGAGATGCTGGAAACCGCAAGCAGAATGAATACCTCAGCGATCAACCTGGGGAATTCCAATTAAGGAGAAAAGTTTCTTGTTCTCCATGATTGAAATCCGGTACTTGTATCGGGAGAGGGGTTTTGGTCTGTTGCGACTGCGAGTTTGATAGCGATTAACGGCAGAGGATGTAATGTAAACTCCTGAACCTAGAAACTCTATATGTAGAGTGCACAATACGCATCTTACCGATATAAGTGGCCCATCAAACCATTTTTGTTCCTGAGTCATGGGAAATTCAGAAAAGATATGGGCGGCTCCGAATTCCTAATAATTGACCTAGCTAGTACCTTATACATTTGCCTTGCCTAAAACCGGAAAATTTACATCCAAGCTTGATTAATTTTTCCTGTTGGCCCGATCGCAAAAACTTCCAGAAAAGGCGAAAGTCAGTTGGTGAGAAAGCTTGCTTTATTCGGGCGGTACTCGTTGTGCACCCTACGAGATTTTCCGCTTCTGGTAAGATGCGCGTTGCACACCCTACCAGAGGCAGTTAGATTGTTACCTGAGTGAAATCGCTAGCGGTGAGAATACCGGGCGTAATATTGTTAAGCTTCGCTAACAATTGATTTGTGCCAGTCACACTAACCACAGTCTGATTGTTGGTAGAAGTGATGCTGAGTTGAGTGAAACTCAAACCCGGATTCAACCCTATTAAATCCTCGC
>NZ_JAUBPU010000134.1:0-2193 GCF_036700885.1 Microcoleus sp. S13_B4 | reverse complement strand
GGTTTTTAGCTGGAATTTTTGTAGAGATTGACTAAACTCATTTTTTATTATACCCTATTTAAAGGCACAACAGCTTATCGCTACCTCCTGCTCTTAAAATTTTGATTACCTATGTTAAAATTCAGTGGCAGCGGGGAGAGTCCCCGCCTGTCAAGATTTGGGTTGAACGTAAACAAAAATTTACTCCCGAAAACTAAAATGAGCAGCCAACTTAAGAAACCTCTAGATATATGGATCAATGAAGATTTACTACTTCCTGATATACGCCCAGTCCCACTGCTAATGCACCTCAGCCCGCCGGAGACTAATCCAGAGTTACAGTTTTGGAATTTGCTCAGGGATAAATTGCCCGAGCTAGTCAAGATTCACAGATTTACACACTTGGCAGATGCAGGCAACATTGTGGTAATTCCACATTCTATTTCAAGTTATTATATCCTTAAGAAGGAAGATCAATTAAATAAATTTCGGCGCCAAGTATTAGGAGCAAAAAGGACGCTCGTCACCTTTGCAAGCGGTATGGAGTTTAACTCTTTTCAAGGAGAAATATTTTTTTCCGCGGCAACTTACCGTGATAAAAAAGAAAAATTAATACCCACACCCCAATGGATTTATGACCTGGGAGAGAAGGTAAATATCTCAAAGCCATCAATTCCTACTGTCGGTTTTGTGGGAAACGTTGAATATCCATCCCGAATAAATTCGCTGATATTACGTTATATTAAATTTTCTGATTCAATGGTTAACTGGATGGCAGGCAACCCTTTTGTTAATCGTAATTTGAATTTGGGAAGGCGAAGGTTGATTGCACGATTAGTCAGAAAAAAAGTAATTAATGAAGTGCGAAAAACGAAAAATCTACAAACATCTTTGATAGAAAGAAAGGGAGATTTTTTTGATCTTCCAGTGGAAGAAAAAAAGCGCCAAAGAGCCGAGTATCTCGAAAATATCGAGAATAATGCTTATATCTTAACAATGAGGGGAGACGATAATAGCTGTTACCAGCTCTGGGAGGTGATGTCAGCAGGGAGAATTCCGGTTTTCATTGATACCAATAAATCGTTACCGGAGTTGAGAGGGATGAAATGGGAAGATTTTTGCGTTATCGTTCCTTTTTCGGAAGTGCATCGGATTGGAGATTATATCCAAGCTTTTCACGATAAACTTTCGGATGACGATTTTGTTGAGGTCTGCCGGAAATCTCGCGCTGCTTTTGATCAGCTACTCCCTCACAATTTTGTTGTCAGGATTTTGGAAATAATTGCCAAAAGTCCCAACTAATGAGGTAGAAAAAGGGCGAGAGAATGGCGGCTAAGAATATAGGAGTTAATTTAAATATCCGAAAAAAATACAGCAGTTATTAATCATTTGTCCGATTTCTCTCCGGCATAAATGTTAGAGTTGGCTACTTATTTGTATTAGCGGTAATTGATTAGAAGAAAAAGCGCTCGCTTTTTTCTTAATAGAAAATCACGACTGCAACCACTTCATAAACTTATTCGTCGCAGTACCAATAGACTCTCCGACTTGTTTCTTCAACCGCCACCGCTGAAACGCTTTTTCGTAATCTTCCCCTTCAGTTTGATAAACATTCCAAGCATTCAGCGACAATCCTAATCCCCAAGCTAGTAAAATGAAAAGCGACCAAGAAAGCTCGTGCGATGCTGCTAGGTTAAACAAAACTAAAAAAGTATTGATAATGCCGTACTTGGTCACATTTTTATGTAGTTTGCGACGACGGTAAGTGTTAAAAACCAGCTTTTCTTGAAATTCTCCTCTAGTTGCTAACCATTGCTGTTCCGCCGCCACAATATCCTGTTCGGAAATACCCAATTCCGCTGCAATCTCGAAAAGCTGCACTCTGGATAATTCCCCTTCATCCTGTCGGCGTGTGATCGCAAGCTGTAAAATACCCTGAGCATCCTCTGAACCGTAAATGTGATTTATTTGACTTTCATTTGTCGCCATAGCAAGTTTCCTATAATTCCTGACATCCTTTCTATGATAGATATAGGCGCACTTAAACAGCAGGTAGTGACATTGGCGGATTTCAACACCCGGACATTTGAGTGAGCGAGACTCCTGACGTATCCGCTCAATAAATCGGGGTAATAGCAAAAAAGAAGGTTCACAATCTAGGCACAGCATGGTAAAATATGATTCATGACGCAAGAATCATCTCCTCAAAAATTA
>NZ_JAUBPU010000083.1:0-19785 GCF_036700885.1 Microcoleus sp. S13_B4 | reverse complement strand
CTCCTCCTACAAATGCAATTCACGCTTCTGTTGACGCTCTACCTATTATCCTCTCTGGATAGCACTTTTACAAAACCGGGATGCTCCCGGCCAATGTTTCGCCCGGAAAAAGTTTTTTCCCCTAAGAATACTCCAACCTAGAGGTTAGGAAAATCGATTATGTCACCTACAACCCCAATGAAATCTACTCAACCTATGGTCAACAAGCCCCAACTGCAATTAGGTTCTCAAGGTAAAGCCGTATTGGAACTCGAACACCTGCTAACGAAGTTACGCATTTATCGGCAGCCTGCTAAAGGAATATTTAACAAAGCAGTTGAATCTTCTGTGAAACTGTTTCAGTTTCGGGTTTTCTTGTCGGCGGACGGCATTGTCGGGCCGCTCACTTGGCAGGCGCTTTATACTGAAGCTCCAGTTAATATGCCGGTACTCAGATTGGGCAGTTCTGGGGAAGCAGTCGCTACTGTTCAGGAAGTTCTCAGGATTTCCAAGCACTATGGCGGTAAAGTTGACGGCGACTTTGCTACTTTGACGGAGAAAGCTGTTCGCGCATTTCAAAAAAGCTTTGGGATGGAGGCTGACGGGATTGTCAATCAAGAAACTTGGACTGCTTTGAGTCAAATTCCGCGCAGCTATGATCCTAAGACGTTCTTGACTTAGGGTTGACGCGGTAAATAGTTCGATCGCGTGTGGGGAATGGGGAAAGGTGGGATGCTTCGGGTGCTTGTGGGACACCCGAAGCATTGCTGTTTTTTTTAGGGTTTTTTGGGGATTGGTGCTGCCTAATTCTGTTTTCTAACTTTGGTGAAAATTACCAATTATCAATTATGAATTACTAATTATCAATTATCAGAAAAGATCGATCGCCAAAAAACTGTTAATTTTCCTTACAATTTCGAGAACAGCGTGCAGTCTCGATGATACGATGCCGTAAAAATCCTTTGGATATATCTATGGCCGAACAACTTACTGGACAACCCCCAATCTTCGGCGGCAGCACCGGCGGCTTGCTGACCAAGGCGCTAGTTGAAGAGAAGTACGCTATCACTTGGACTAGCCCCAAGGAGCAGGTGTTTGAAATGCCTACTGGTGGCGCTGCGATTATGCGTCAAGGCGACAACTTGCTGCATCTGCCCCGGAAGGAGCAGTGCATCGCTTTGGGCGGCCAGCAACTGCGGGCCAAATTCAAAATCACGAACTACAAAATTTACCGCGTGTTTCCCGACGGTACGACTGAGTACCTCCATCCCAAAGATGGCGTGTTCCCTGAGAAGGTGAACGAAGGTCGTCCCTACAACGGTAAGATTGACCGCAATATTGGCAGCAATCCAAATCCGGCTAAGTTGAAGTTCACAGGTAAGAAGACTTTCGATCCTTAGACGATGAGTGAATGGCTGAGCAAAACATAGGTAATATTGCCTAGAAAGGCTCAGCTTGTAAACTTGTGTTGGCAGTGGTATTCGGGCGTCCGAGGCCGTCGGTCGCAGCACCCGAACACTACTGCCAAGTTCAAATCTAATTAAAAGTTAATCGTTAAATTAAAAATGAATGTTGCAATCAGGCGAGCGCAGCCTTCTGATATAGATGTTTGCGCTCGCATTAATTATGAAGCTTTTAAAGGTATTTCCGATCGCCACCAATTCCCTAATACAGATTTTCCGACGCTGGAGTTTTCAACTGAAATTATTGGTCTTCTGATTGACAGTCCATTGTTTTTTGACGTAGTAGCCGAGAGTTCCGGTGCGGTTGTCGGCTGCGGGTTTATGGACGAACGCAACCCGATTCGCGGTATCGGGCCCGTCAGTGTCGATCGAACTTTTCAAGGCCGCGGCACGGGACGCGAAATCATGAAAGTTTTGCTGGAACGCGGACAGGACGCTCGGGGCATCCGTTTGGTTCAGGAATCTTTTAATATGGCGTCGCTGTCGCTGTACGCTTCTTTGGGTTTTGAGGTGAAGGAACCTTTCGTTTTAATGGAGGGGAAGTTTCGCAGCCAGCCGCAGCATGGGTTTGAGGTGCGACCGATGGCTAGTGAGGATGTTGGTGAATGTGCGACTTTGTGCGAAAAACTGTGCGGGTGCGATCGAACTTCGGAAATTCAAGACGCCCTGAATTACTTTTCTCCCTTCGTTGCTTGCCAGCAAGGTCGGATTGTGGCTTATACTTGTGCGGTGTCTGCTTTGGGCCACAGTGTCGCGGAAACAGAAGCGGATATGCAGGCTTTGCTCTTGGGGGCTGCTGCGTACAATTCCCAAGAATTGCTTTCTTTTCACTTGCCGCTGAGGTACGCAAGTTTGTTTCGGTGGTGCTTGCAACAGGGGGTGCGCGCCCTCAAGCCGATGGCGGTGATGGCAGTTGGCGAGTATCGGTCGCCGGAGGGATGTTGGTTTCCGTCTTTTGTTTATTGAACCCAAGACGGTTAGGACGCTTTTAATCGCTGAAATTATTGCCAGGATTGCATTTTTTCTCTTCCCTCTTCCTTCTTCCCTCTTCCTTCTTCCTTCTTCCTTCTTCCCTCTTCCTTCTTCCTTCTTCCTTCTTCCTTCTGATATATATGATATTCCCCGATTTTTCACAATTCTCGGAACTGGCGAAACAAGGCAATTTTGTACCCGTGTATCAAGAATGGGTTGCTGATTTGGATACGCCGGTGTCTGCGTGGTATCGGGTTTGTGCGGGTCAACCTTACAGTTTTCTGCTGGAGTCGGTCGAAGGTGGGGAAAAACTTGGGCGTTATAGTTTCTTAGGGTGCGATCCGTTGTGGATTTTGGAGGCAAGGGGATCTCGCACAACTCAAGTTTATCGTGACGGTTCCGAAAAAGTATTTACGGGCGATCCGTTTGTAGCTTTAACTGAATGTTTGGAGTCTTATCAACCGGTGAAATTGCCACAGTTACCGCCGGGAATTGGCGGGCTATTCGGTTTTTGGGGTTACGAGTTAATTAAGTGGATAGAACCGCGAGTTCCCGTGCATCCAGCCAGCGAGAATGAGTTGCCGGATGGGTTGTGGATGCAGGTGGATAATTTGCTGATTTTCGACCAGGTGAAGCGGAAAATTTGGGCCGTCGCCTATGCGGATTTGCGGGAGGTTGGGGTTGATTTGGCCGAGGCTTATCAGCAAGCGTGCGATCGGGTTGGCAAGTTAGTTCAGAAGCTGCAATCGCCGCTTTCCCGGCAATCTACTCTCATAGAATGGACACCTCCCAATAACGGGCAAGATGCCCGTTCCACAACGGGAAATACAGAATTGGCTTACACTAGCAATATTACCCGTGAAAAGTATTGTGCTAATGTCTTAAAGGCTAAGGATTATATCAAAGCCGGAGATATTTTTCAAGTAGTTATTTCGCAGCGACTAGAAGCTGAATACAGTGGCGATTCTTTTGCACTTTACCGATCTTTGCGTCTCATAAATCCTTCTCCGTACATGGCTTATTTTCATTTCGGAGATTGGCAGATTATCGGTTCGAGTCCCGAGATTATGGTGAAGGCGGAAAACACTGCTGATGGCAAAAAGATAGCAACTTTGCGGCCAATCGCCGGCACTCGCCGCCGGGGTAAAACTCCTCAAGAAGATGATGCTTTGGCTGCTGAATTGCTGCAAGATCCGAAGGAAATTGCGGAACACGTTATGTTAGTTGATTTGGGCAGGAACGATTTAGGAAGAGTTTGCCGAAACGGTACTGTAAAAGTTGACGAATTAATGGAAATTGAGCGTTATTCTCACGTCATGCACATTGTGAGCAATGTAGTGGGAGAATTGGCTGAGGATAAGACAGCTTGGGATTTGTTGAAAGCTGGTTTTCCTGCGGGTACGGTTAGTGGTGCTCCGAAGATTCGGGCGATGGAGATTGTGCACGAGTTGGAAGGTTGCCGCCGGGGGCCGTATTCTGGGGTTTACGGGTATTATGATTTTGAGGGACAGTTGAATAGTGCGATCGCCATTCGGACTATGGTTGTTCGGTCTTTAGGTGGTGACAAACATTCGGTTTCTGTGCAAGCTGGCGCTGGTTTGGTGGCTGATTCTAACCCGGATATGGAATATGAGGAAACTCTCAATAAAGCCAGGGGAATGTTGGAGGCAATTCGCTGTTTGAAATAGCAAGTTAAAAACTTCTTTTATAAGGAGGAGGTGGTTGAAACCGCTGCTACACACACTACTGTTGAACGAGGGAAATGTGAATTTTTATATAGTTGACGTGTTTGCGGAGTCAAAATATGCTGGCAATCAACTCGCTGTATTTTGCGGTACGGGAGTTGCCGAACTATCTGAGGCCCAAATGCTGCTGATAGCGAGGGAAATCAATTATTCAGAAACTACGTTTATTCGATCGCCCGATTCGCGAGATGGCGGCTATGACGTGCGGATATTCACGCCCAAGAAGGAATTGCCCTTTGCGGGTCATCCGACTTTGGGCACTGCGTTTGTGTTGCAGCAAGAGATTATTCGCGAAAAGGTCGATCGAGTAATTCTCAATCTAGCCGTCGGTCAAATTCCAGTTACTTTTAATTATCACAATGAATCGGCAGAGATTTTGTGGATGCGACAAAACCCGCCTAGTTTTGGTCAAGTTTTATCAGCCGAAAGTCTGGCAAATGTCCTGAATTTAGAACCAGAGGAAATTGATTCTAGATTCCCAATTCAAGAAGTTTCTACGGGAGTGCCGTTTATAATTGTCCCATTAACAACTCTTGCATCCCTCAAAAAAGCTCAAGTCAACTTAGATAAATATTTTGAGCTAGTTGATACCACAGAAGCGAAAGAAATTTTAATATTTTGCCCAGAAACTTACAGCGATCTTAATAATTTGAGCGTGCGAGTTTTTGCCCATTCATTAGGAATTCCAGAAGATCCAGCGACTGGCAGTGCTAACGGTTGTTTGGCTGGGTATTTGGTAGAATATGCTTATTATGGGGAAGCTAAAATTGATGTCAGAGTTGAGCAGGGTTATGAAATCGATCGACCTTCTTTGCTGTTGTTACAAGCAGCCAAAAATGAAGGGGAAATAACTGTTTTGGTTGGTGGTAAGGTGGTGATGGTTGCTAAGGGAGAATTTGTGTAAAATCATTTAATGGGAAATTATTAGCCGCAGATGTACCCAGCTCAATTTAGATGCCTCTTGGGCGATCGAGATCTTACAATTTTGCTAATATGAGGTAGCTCATATTCATTGATTCGCGTGATTGTTAGGCTAAAAAAGTCATCTCTACCAGATACTTTCCAATGCTGCAAACATTTTCGCGGACTTTAAATGTATCCCCTGACGCTTCAGAAGTGCTGCTTTCACTGCCATTAACCAGCTTGCTGGATTCACCGGAATTCAATCAAGTCTTGGAAAGCCTGGATACTAATTTGCTCAAAGAAACTTTGCCAACTGCTGGAACTGTTTTAGCTCAAAAGCTGCCGCCTTTTTACGACTGGTTGCAAACAGAACTAGGAATTAAAAACTTCCCTGAGAGCCCCGATCATACTACGAAATGGGTAATAGGTTTTTTGAAGAATCAAGAAAGTTTAACTCGTTTAGTTGATCTGCACAAATCAATTCCCAGACAGGCATTAGAACGAGCCATCCCTCGTTTAGTTAGCGCCTTTGATGAAGTTCAACCCACCGCTGTAAAGGAAGAATGGGAAAAAGCGATCGCAGCACTTTGTCTGCTTCTGGCAGTCGCAGCGCGGGAAAATCAGCCATCTGCGGCCTGAAGCAATTCTGTCTGAGTTTAAACAAAGCGCTTTTTTCGGAAAATTTGCAATTGAGTGCGATCGATCTGAACGACTACTGGCCGCCGTTTGTTGAGGACGATCGCATTGTGTCTGTTTACCAACAGCAACTGAGCCAATACTACCACCAGGGCTCGTCTTTTCTGAAACTTGCCTTCAAAACGCGCCATTCGGACGATCGCCTCTTCGATTTTATAACAACAGTTGTTGCCTTTCTGGGAAATGATAAAAATCGTTCCCGGTATGTAATCGCCTTCATTTGCCCAGAAAGCATACCTTTCGCCTAAAGTAAAGTAGTGAAAAACATTGTTAGCGGTGGAAGTTTTAGCTAACTTTTCCGAAACGCCTAAAGAATTAAAAATTACAGTGGATCTAATATAATCTGGGTATTTTGCGACTATTTGCTGAGCAACTTTGCCTCCCAAACTTTCTCCGATGACATCGGGCGGATTCCCGCTGTGAAATTGCTGCTTTATCCAATCAATAGCACCCGCAGTTTGCGCCGATTTTAACTGGCGTTCTAGTTTGGCCATAAATACATCGGGCGTATCTTCCAAAACGTGATCGAAAGGATACCAAGAACCGTATCCGCGAATCACTAAAACAGGCGGATTATTGCCCGAAATGGGGAGGCGACTTTCAGCATAAAAACCAGTGCGAGAGTCTTCAAACACTTTTTCTATGAGATAATTTCCATCAATTACTTGCCCTGACTCGTGCCGAATGTAAATTGAAGGATTATTGGGTTTAAAAGTATCGTGCATTTGGGGTTTGGCAAACTTTTCGTATAGGGAATCTAGCAAGTGCCTTCCCGTTTGCCGATCGACCAAATCGAATTCTCTTCCTTTCATTATCGCGTAGCCGCCGATTTTACCAACAATATTTAATAAGTACAAAAAAGCTACATAAACCCGCCACCGCGCAAAGATGAATCTAAGTTAACTTTTACTTTTATCAGATAGCAAAAATATACATGACATTTACCGCTGGGGGAGTGATAGGGCGGGTTTTAGAGATTGTCAATTATTAGCAAAGATTTTATGTGAAACCCGCCCCTCGCACATCACTTTTACAAAACTCGCAACGTGCTAGCAACACTATCGACTGCTTCCATCGCGCGAATTTCATCGAGTGCTTGTTGAAAATTCCCTTCCCTAACATCGTGAGTCACGACGACAATTTCTGCTAAATCGCCGTGAATTCCCGTCTGCACAACGGATTCCAAACTAACTTTGTGGTTGCCGAAACAAGTGCCGAGTTTGCCAATTACCCCCGGAGTATCGCGCGTCAGAAAACGGGCGTAAAAGCGAGTAACAAGTTCCTGCATCGGAGCAATTTTGCAGTAGTGTTGGTGACTGCAACTCAGCAAAGGATGAGGAGTCGGAACAGCTTGGCTTTTCATGATAGCCGCCACATTCATAATGTCGGATACTACGGCACTAGCTGTGGGGCCCGCACCGGCGCCGCGCCCGTACAGCATCAATTGCCCGATCGGCTCTCCTTCGACTAAAATTGCATTGTAAACCCCGTTAACACTCGCCAGCGGATGAGTTTTAGGCACAAAACTCGGATGCACTCGAATTGACAGCAGTTCGCTTTCTCCCTCCGCTTGCTTGCCATTGTAGTGGGAGGTTTCTTGAGCAATAGCCAACAATTTAATCACAAATCCCAGCTTGTCGGCGTAGTCAATATCCGCCGCACTAACTTTCCTGATACCTTCGCAGTGAACATCTGCTAATTTGATGCGTCCGCCAAAAGCTAGCGAGGCTAAAATAGCAATTTTATCGGCAGCATCTAACCCATCTACATCTGCTGTGGGGTCAGCTTCAGCATAACCTAATTGCTGAGCGTCGGCGAGCACTTCGGCAAAGTCTGCACCTTCTGTTTGCATTCGCGTCAGGATGTAATTAGTTGTGCCGTTGACGATGCCGGTGACAGTTTGAATGCGGTTTGCACCTAAAGATTGTTTCAGGCTTTGAATGACTGGAATGCCGCCGCCGACAGCAGCTTCTAGCATTACGTAAACGCCTTTTTTGTTGGCGGCCTCGAAGATTTCATTCCCGTAGCGGGCGATAACTGCTTTGTTGGCAGTGACGACGTGCTTGCCGCTAGCAATAGCTTGCAGAATGAGCGATCGCGCCGGTTCCAATCCGCCAATCAGTTCTACTACAATATCAATTTCCGGGTCAGTTGCGATCGCTTCTAGGTCAGTTGTCAGCACATTTTCTGGCAATTGTAAAGACCGAGTTCGAGAAATATCGCGCACTCCCACCCGATAGATTTCCAATTCCTGCAACAGCGGATGGCGGCCATCTGGGGAGAGCAAAATCTCTGCTGTTCCCGCCCCAACTGTACCCAAACCTAACAAACCAATTTTGAAAGCCACGACTTTGACCCGTAGAAACTCAATTAACCTACAATCATTGTATGCTAATCAAGCAATTTGTCATTTAAGTAAGCTCAATATCCAGATCCCCGACTTCTTAAAGAAGTCGGGGATCTAATTTGATATGACAATTCACAGTTCTGAATCCATGTCTACCCCCATTTCTCGGAGTCGCTGGGCCAATCTTTCGGCCCGCTGGCGTTCTGCATTAACTTGCTGTTCTAGCTGCCGATTTTGCTGTTCTAGCTGCTGTCGCTGTGCTTCTTCTTCTCGAATTAAATCTTCTACTAGCGGCGGAGATAGCACTTGATTCACCGATAAAATAAATTCAGCGAACTGTACAGACTGAACTTGCTGTCCCGGCAAGAATTCCTGGTGAGAGTAACTGCCTTCATTTTCTGGACGGCTACACACTCGTATTTTCGGTTGATTGGGGTCTACAATCCAATATTCAGGGATATCAATTAAGTCATATTCTGCCCGTTTACGGATGTAGTCGTCCCGCCAATTTTGACTGGTAACTTCTATAACTAACAGCGGTTTTTCTTCAAAGTCCAAGACTGCGGAACCAGGTTGCGCGCAGACTTGTTCCCAAAGACTCTGAGTGCAAATCACCACATCAGGAACGCGCGCAGAGTTTTCCTCGGTTCGGACTGCGGTAGTGACAACTGCAACTAGCGGTAGGTTGTGTGCTGCAAAGAAGCGCCGGAACTGGTAAACCAAAAATTCACATATTTTGATATGTATAGCTGTCGGTGTTGGCATTTCAATGATATGTCCCCGATATAATTCATAACAAACACCTGATTCTCCCTGGTAGTCCAGATACTCTTTAAAGGTCAGTTGTTGGGTATAAATTAGGGTCATGTCAGTCATCTCCCTTTTTCGGTGAGCTTACTGTATATTGTACACTTTTTGTGGGCCGTTCAAGCTTCTGAAAACTAAAAACTGTTTAAAACAATTGTAGGGCGAGCCAAGCCCACCCTACAAATCAGATTAAATCAGGTAACACATTAATAAGTTTCAACGTGCCAACGGTGTTCTTTCTTCAACTGTTTCTGATAGGCAGCCCAGTCAACACCGTACTTGCCAGCCGCGGCCGACATTCCCTCATCAATTCCGCCTTCCATACCCTTCAAACCGCAGATATAAGTGTGAGTATTTGGCTTTTGAACCAATTCCCACAATTGGTCTGCGTTCTCTTGAATCCGGTTTTGAATGTACATCTTGCCGCCGTCAGCATTCTTTTGCTCGCGGCTGATGGCATAAGTCAAGCGGAAATTATCGGGGAACTCGCGCTGCAATTGCTCCAACTCTTCTTTATAAAGAATGTTGGGAGTGTAAGCAACTCCAAAGAACAACCAAGCTAAACCTCTGAATTTGTAACCGGGGTTGTTTTCTTTAAACATCCGCCACAAATAAGCCCGGAAAGGAGCAATACCCGTACCGGTACCCATCATAATCACGGTGGCTTCCTCGTCGTCGGGCAACAGCATTTCCTTGCCTACGGGGCCGGTGATTTTGACATCATCTCCAGGTTGCAAACCGGTGAGAAAAGTCGAACAAACACCAAAGACTTTTTCGCCGGTTTCTGGGCTTTTGTACTCTAGGCGGCGGACGCACAGAGAGACTGTTTTGTCGTCTACATCGTCTCCGTGACGGGTGGAGGCGATCGAATACAGCCGAATTTTGTGAGGTTTGCCGTTTTTATCTGTGCCATCGGGAATAATCCCGATACTTTGACCTTCGAGATAGTGCAAATTGCCTCCAGAAATGTCAAATTTGACGTGACGGACTGTACCCTCGCCGCCTTCTTTGACCAATTCTTCTGTAGAAATGCACTTACCAATATAGGGATTGGCCGGCTTGTAGAGGTTAACAGGAACCTGAACTTTTTCCTTGGCTTGAGTCATAGGCTTAGTTTTTTCTCCAGATTTCTGACTCTGTAGCCCTGCTTCTGGTGCGACTTTGCCATTTGTTTCGGGAGCGCTGTTTGAGGGGCGGATGCTGACAATTCTTCCACCCATGCGAGCAATCCGGCGCATTTCCTGATTCATGCGATCGTAGGGCACGGAGATAAATACGCTACCGCTACGGCGAATCGGGTTACTTATTTGGTCAGTTGCTTGGCTCTGACGCATACCCTCCACTTCGTAAACAAAGATGCGGCTGCCTGATTCTGAGTTGGTCGCCACACCAGATATGCTTGGGCTGTACATTTGTTGCTTGTCCTTCACGATACAGAGTTATAAAGAAAGAGAATGTGACGTTAGACTCAATTTACTTTTTTCTTAAGGCCATCGGGACTAATTGGCCGCGCCAATTTTTGGGCCTCGCCACGCCGGCAGGAGTGTTGAAGTTGCGATCGCTCGCGTATCAAATCCCTAGTAGCCGAACGCCGCGCTCACCGAGCCCTATTGCGTTCGGCTGTTGACCTATAGCTATTGTTGTCTGCGTACTGCCAATATTTTACCCGATCGGGGGATCTGCCCCGATAAGTCCTTGTGATTTGGGGAGCGCCCCACCAGAGAAAGGAAGATTCGAGCAGTTTAATGAGGTTGAGCTTGTAGGGGGCCGACGCATTCTGGTAAGATTAACCGCTAAAGTTAGTATTAATTACTTGCCTTGAAGATTGCTTGGGTCTTCCCGGGCAGGCAGTCAACTCACTGCTGTATGCTGGTGAGAACTTGATCCTCTCGGGGTAGCAAAGCAGCACAAAGCCTGCTTGCCGCTACCTGCGGGCTGAAATTTTGTGGAATCTAGAGTTGAGTTAGTTAGTAAACAGTGATTTTGTTAGAGGGAAACTATGACAAGTAAGCCGGATCGCGTGGTTTTAATTGGCGTTGCCGGAGATTCCGGATGCGGAAAATCTACTTTTTTACGCCGATTGACTGATTTGTTCGGGGAAGATTTCGTTACTGTAATCTGCCTCGACGACTATCATTGTCTCGATCGCAAGCAGCGCAAGGAAACAGGGATTACAGCCCTTGACCCCAGAGCCAACAATTTTGACCTGATGGCTGAGCAAATGAAGGCTCTCAAAGAAGGTCACGCGATCGACAAGCCGATTTACAACCACGAAACTGGTCTGCTCGATCCTCCTGAGCGGGTAGAGCCGAATCACGTGATTGTGATTGAGGGGCTGCATCCCCTGTACGACGAGCGAGTTCGATCGCTCCTCGACTTCAGCGTCTACCTCGACATCAGCGACGAGGTAAAAATTGCTTGGAAAATCCAGCGCGACATGGCGGAACGGGGCCACCGTTACGAAGACGTGCTGTTTGCGATCAATGCTCGCAAACCAGATTTTACGGCCTACATCGACCCGCAAAAGCAATATGCTGATGTGGTAATTCAAGTGTTGCCGACCAACTTGATCAAAGATGACAAGGAGCGGAAAGTTCTGCGCGTGCAGATGATCCAGCGCGAAGGCATCGCCAATTTTGAGCCTGCGTATTTGTTTGACGAAGGTTCAACAATTAACTGGGTTCCTTGCGGCCGCAAGCTGACTTGTTCCTATCCCGGAATTAAGATGTACTACGGGCCCGATGCTTTCTACGGTCACGAAGTCTCGATTTTGGAAGTAGATGGTCAATTCGAGAATCTCGAAGAAGTTATTTACATCGAAAGCCATTTGAGCAAGACTTCTGCGAAGTATGAAGGCGAGTTAACTCACCTGTTGCTCCAGCACCGCGAATATCCTGGTTCTAACAATGGAACTGGTTTGTTCCAAGTGTTAGTCGGATTGAAGATGCGGGCGACTTACGAGAAGTTGACTGCAAAAGAAGCGAAAGTGGCTGTTAGTGTTTAGAACCCTGACATGAAAGATTTGGGAGGCGCAATTGCGCCTCTTTTTTTGTGGAGAAATGAACCGCAGAGGGCGCAGAGGGCGCAGAGAAGAGTTAGGGGAGGGTGTTTGGAAGTAGAGAGGTTAAGAAGGTTTTTCCGGCTTCATTCAGGTCGATATCTAGGGAAAAAGTTAGACTGCGAACTCGAATATCGTCATTGTTTATATCTAATGGCTGTTTGAGGTTTTGCGGGTAGACGAGAATTGCATTTTGGCACTTTAACGCATTTGCGTAAGCAACTATTTGATGAATGTCATTATTGGCTACTTTATCGGGAGCTTTGTATTTTGTATCGATGACGTATTGGACTTTTTTTGTTTCACTATCGCCTAGGAGTAAGTCAATGCGATCGAAATAGTTTTTGTCATGTGTGACTCGGTGTTGTTGTTTGACAAAAAAGCCTTTTGGTGTATTTGCTTTGAGCCATTCAGCGACAAATTGTTCATATAAATTAGCCATGTCTATGAGAAAAGGGAGCATTTCGCGATCGCCTGTTTCGTGACTCGGCCCTGTGTTATCTAAAAAAAATCGACATAAGGCGTGTAAAAGTTGATAATCTTGATTCAAACGGTGATAATTTCTATCAACACAAGCTTCTGATTTAAAAGGTTTTAATGTGACAAATCCTTGGAGTGCGTGAAAGGCTTTTCGCACAGTGGATGAGACAGATTCACCGCACAAACCGCTGCGGCCAATGATGAAAAGTGTCCAAGCCAGAATTTGATTATCTTCGATATCGCCTGTTTGTTCGTTATAGTGGCATTTTAGTTTAACATCCCAAGGTTTTTGCAGGGCTGACCGCAAATCGATGCGGCCGCGAATGTACGCGAGTCTTTCTGTTTTGGATAAGTAATCGCGATATAATCCTTTGCGACAGCGTTCTAGAATTTTTTGGGCAAGAATGTTAGCTAATGTCTCGTAAATTTGCTCTAAAAATTGACACTGAATCGATCCTTGGGGAAATTTTATCTTAAGGTTGTAGGCATAGTCAAGCATTCCGAAGAGGTTGTTTATGGGAACCTTGGGGCGGATGGCGATGTGAAATTCTGGAGTGATGGGAATGTTGCCAACTCTGCCTTTAGATTTTAATTGCCATTGATATTTTGTTTTACGGTTGGGAAATTCTATCTCTATCTCCTTGGCATAATTCATATATATTTTATCTCCTACTGATTCGGGGATAAAATCTTGTTCAAAAGTTGCTAATTGATATTCTGTAAGTTCGATAAGTCGGCTGGATTCTGGTTTCATAATTGTGGTGGATGCGGTAACGCCACGGTATCGGCGTTAATGACGGCGTTAGATTGTCAATAGCCCAATTTATTCTTGATATTCTCCCAGAGAAACTCATCCATTTTTTCCAGGTTATCAAAGAAGTATTCTTCGAGGTATGGCTCAATTTCCATTTCCCAAATATCTGAGATATCTTCAACTAAGGTTTTTGTCAAAAAGAAGGAGATGCCTAATTCATAGTGTTTGTTGTTAATTGCGCGATTGACATCTTCTAGAATGCTAGTTAATTTATCAACTGGAAAACCTGTTTTTTCTCTCTGGTGATACTGTCGCAGGACTTCATAATTGGGATAGACGGGAATGAATGCGAAGCGGCGGCGGAGTGCGTTATCGACTAAGGCAATAGAACGGTCTGCGGTGTTCATTGTGCCGATAATGCGGACATTTGTAGGGATTCTAAATTCTTCGCCACTCGCTAATTTAACGGTGCGATCGCGGTCATCAAGCAAATACATTAACTCTCCAAATACCTGAGATAAATTTGCACGGTTAATTTCATCAATAATGATAACGCAAATGCCTCGACGAGACTCAGCTTTGGTGCAAAATTCGAGGAATCTACCGGGAACTATGGGATAGGTTAATCGATCATTTTGACTCTGCGGCCGGATACCTTGAATGAAGTCTTCATAGGTATAGGCTGGATGAAATTGTATCAGTTCCCAGAAGCCATCGCCGCCACCGATTAAATGTTTGGCTAGTTTTTCCGCTGTGAAGGTTTTTCCGGTTCCGGGCGGGCCTTGCAGGATGGCTTGTTTCTTGCGGTGGATGGTGCGTATGCAGCGCTTTAGTTCTGTTTCGTCAAAGCCAGTTTCTTCGGCACATTGGTTCAAAAGATATTCCGGTTGCAACTGTACTTTTTCTACAGCGTATTCAAACACAATTTCCTCATCTACTAATGGCACTTCGTTACTAGGAAAGTCATATTTTTTTATTTCTACAAGCCAGTGGCAGAACATATCAAATACATCGTCCTCTCGGATAGATGGAACGCCAGTCTGGTGCATTTCTTTAGTTAATTCTTTGAGAAGCTTGTGTCCGGTTAAGTTAGCATAGGAGTAGTCTATTAGCTGTTTGCTGTACGACGTATTGGCGAAATAGTTAATAACCTGTATTGACTTGTCATTAATCGCGAGAAAGTCATCGGGACGGAGAGCATTGAGGATAGGCGTTAGCATCCCTATCTCGCCGAACAAGGAGACGCGCATTTCTTCTGAAAACTCTCTACAGGTCGAATATAGCTGACTCGGATCGTCGTTACAACAGCAGACTAAATAAAAAATTAATTCGGCCATTCTTACTGGCGCTATTAATGACAATTTTTTATACGATTTTGAATTCCATAATAACCCTTTTATTATGCACGGATTAATATGAATCCAGGCTCCCCTTTGTCGATTAGTAGGAGAGTCTTCGTAAGGTAGAAGTTTCAACATTATAGATTCAGTCACATCTTCTCCAGACTCAGCAGCAGCAGCGATCGCTTCAAAATTTCGACGCCCCTGCTGACGCTGCTCCTGGTAAGCCGCTGTGTGACGCAACCCATCGGGAGTGTATGGATATGAATTGACAAATTCTTGAAATAATTTGACAAACTCAGCCCTTTTTTCCGCTTCCATGCTATTCTCAAAAACTCTCTATTAATTACTATTTTTAGCAACACTTCCTGTCTAACGTTCTCCTAATGAATTGACAATGTTAAACTGATTAGTTGTCAAGTATCGAAAACTCTGTGGCGGTTTAAGGTTAGGTAACTTGTTTCTTAAACGATGTAACTCTACTGGCTGACTAAATCTATGAATATCTTTTAAAAAGATGCCTACACCTATTTTTACACCTTTGTAATAATCATAAAAATTTTCATGGCTAATTCCTGCTATCTTTTCAACTTCCTCCCAAAGGTCTGCGATAGGTTTTTCAACTATATTATCCACCTTGAAGGAACCAAGTACAGCTTTTTCTGGAGATGAAACATAGATTACAACTAGATCTCCTTTATTCAAAAGTCGAGGGCGAACCCGACGCAGTTCAACTGTTTTTGTACGGTCGAATATTTTATTTGCGTACTCGGGACGAATAGATAATAATAAGATATTTGACATTTGTGATTATCCTCTTTCTAGGTCGCGGTTCCTTCTTTGTAGATGATTCCGAATTTAGTTTCTGGAAGCCTAAATACGCTTTGAACCGTTGTCTTGTTACCCAGTATTCCCTGAATTCTCTTTAATGTCAATGGGTTAGTGAAAAGCTGAGTGTGGCTGAATCTTATCGCCATGATATCTGCGTTTGGTTCCTCTTTGGCTATTGTCATTAAATCTTTTAATTCGTAGACTCCTAAGCTGCGAAATTGCCGATAGAGTTTTTCCGGCTTGTCTATGATAACTTCCTCTAGTCTAGAGCAAGCTTTAACCTCTTTTGTCCCCAGAGTAAATGATGAATTGGAGCTGACGTACCATAAAATTCTACCAATAACACCCGGTCTGAGGCCACCATTAGCCGACTTGCTTTTATAATATACAAGTTCCCGTTTTAAGGCTAGCTCAATTTTAGATCCAAAAAGGCACTGCTTAGCTAACTCTTCATCGAATAAGTCTTTTGCCCATCTGGGTTGAATGGGAATCATGAAAGTAGGCAGGTCAGCATCAATAATCTTAGCAGGCCAAAGGCAACGTTCAAGCTCTGCCATCGTTCCAATATCTTGAATTAATTCGGGAGTCTTAAGGGTCTCTGCAATTTTCATGCAAAAATTATATTCTTCCCCAATTTTGGCTAGGTTTGCCAGTTTTTGAGACATATCTGCTGCTGTTTCTGCTACAGGCGGATTAGCCTTTAAATACCCATTCTTAACTCGAACGAAAGCATCTTCTTGAATGGCTTGTATAACAATTGCATCGAGATGCTGGTCAATAAGTCTCGTAAATTGCCTGTTTTCTTTTACTGAAACTGATATGGAGTGGAAAAGTAAGTACCGTGCAAGTGCCGCTGCTAGACCACCGCGTTTAACTCGGAGCATTGTAACTTCTAATTCGTGATATTTATGTTGGCAATAGGCAATTAAAGCCAGAGGTTGATTTTCAGAATCTAAAATGACATGACACTTAAATTTATCGGGATTCGCAATTATCTGGCGCATATTTCTCTGAAAATCGGCTATTTTCTCGGCTCTATCAACCGCATGAAAACAGTTGGTTAACAGTAACTTATCAAATTTGCTATCAATTAGTTGAATGGTGAGATTCTGTATTCCGACAAACCGGACAGGTTGATATTGAGTATCTCTGCGAACATCATCCAGTTTAACAATTAAATCTGTAGGAGTCATAATTGCTAAACTAAAGTTTTCATAGAGGGCATCTGCTAAAGCTAATATTTTGGGGTCGCGAGTTAAAAAAATTAAGTAATCAGCAGCAATAGCTTGTGCTAATTGACGAACTAATGCTTCGTTTATTTCATCAAAATTGATAGTGGAAATTAGACCATTGAGAGACTTAAATTTGGTTTCAAAAGCCTGCCTATCGCAGTTGATTTTAGTAAAAGTATCCCCTAAGAGGCGTTTACGCTTTCTGAGATGGACATCAGAGATTGCGTTTATTGCCTTCAAAATCTCATCGGTAATACACAATTCCAAATAATCTTGTAACCAGTCAGCAAGTAGAGAGTCTGATTCGGCGCTTTCAATATCTTCATTCCCGTGCAATTCTAAGAAAATACTTGTATCAATAACAGCACAAATTTTAGACTCTAGTTGTTGTGCAGCAGCTTGAGAAAATATAGTTGGATGACCGTGATCCAACCACCAAACAGTAAGCAGTTTACCCTCCTTACTTCTTCCAGGCCGATCGTTAAGAGGAATGAAACCCAATGTTTCCCACATTCTGTCTATTCCATAATCGCGACGGCATTTGAGTTGAATTCCATAAAAATTCTGAGTTTTTTGGCTGAGGGAATTGACTAGCTGTTTAGTAACACCCCGACCGCGATATGCAGGATCGACGCAGAGATGAACGATAACAATAATGTTGCTGCGACGCACTGGTCGGTAAAGCAGATAGCCAATGCAATTTTTTTGAGGATTGAGTGCTATAAGTATCACGCGATCTCTAGCACTTTCGCGAAAAGCACCTTCGGTAAAAAAACCCAGAGTTTTTTTATTGGCATCACCTAGGGCTATAACAGTTTCTAAATGGGGGGATTTTTCGTCAATCTCTTCAATCGTCACCTGTGTTTCTGCTGTCACTTCTTTGTACCTCCTCAAGTTTCCGCCATACCTCAGTTTGATCTAACTTTACCACTGAGCCAATGATTCCGGTTACTATCTCGCCCTTACTTCCCTCTCAGTATCACATTACAAGCGGCTGGGAAAGTCGGGAGTGATAAAGTAAGAGCGCACTCACCATCCTTACCCTCATCAATAGCCCTGCCAAACCAGTAACACTGGCAAAACCTCTAACAACAGTTGCCGGAAAATTTAAACTTGTGTCGAAACTATCTAAACGTGCTATATTCAACTCCGTAAACCCTGAAGTGCGCTTTCAGGTATTGCAAATTTATCCACGAGTCAACTGAATGCTCTCTACTTTCAAGAAACTAGCTTCAATTGCAATCATCTTTGCCGCCGTAAAACTTTTACTTAATTATCCGCCTTTCCGAGAAATAGAAAACTATATCGCAAATAGAGACCCAGCAAGTGCTACCTTAGACGCTGCAACTCTGCAGCAAAAATCCAGCAGCCCGCCTCCGGTAACTCCCAAAAAATCACCGGAGCAAAAGTTTGATGTAGTAGTATATGGTGATGAAGTACCGGGGATATGTGCGGCGATATGGGCTAAGAAGACTTTAGGCGCAAAGGGCAAAGTTGCGATCGTGCGATCGAACTACGGAAGTGCTCCTTTGGGCGGCTTACTCACCCGCGGCGGTTTAGCTTACATCGATGTAGATAAAATCCCCGGTTGGTATCGCCAACCCTACGCCCAATGTTTTAAGGAATTCTTAGATAAAGCGGATGCGCCCGAATCTTGCTTAGATCCAAAAAAGGCAGATCGAGCTCTCAAACAGATGCTTTCTGCAGCAGGAGTCAAAGTTATTTCCAACTCAACTCTTACTCCCCGCGTCGTAGATAAAAAAATCGAATATGCCGAAGTAAAAGGCAGAAATTTAACCATTAAAGCCAACTCTTTTATTGACGTAACTCAAGACGCCGAATTAGCCAGAAAAGCTGGATTATCTTATTATACAGGATATCAATCTCAAAATATAAAAGCCAAAAATGAAACTTTAGCAGTCTCTGTAGTTCCGAGAATTACAGGGATAACGATGTCCGATTTCCGCAGAATAGAAGATGAAATTCTCTACAACACCCCTTTGGTCAAGAAAATTAAAGAAAGCATTACAAAATCTAAAGATCCGGCTAGTACAAAATTCTGGATGAGAAATTTCTGGAGTACCATCTATCAACCATATACAGACGGCTACGACATCAGAAGCGTAGCGATAGGCGCAGCGTATCACATAGATAGAAATATGCCCTTTAGTCAAAATAAAGGATTCTTTTTTGATAAAGGCAATGTCTGCGTTTATAACAAAAATGTGCTGTCCTGGAACGGGTTTCTGTTTAAGTACCAAGTTGACCAAATCATGAAGATGGAAGCTAACGGCAGAAAACCGACTCCTGAAATGATTAGAGAAATGTCATTTCTCCAATACTGGCTACAAAAGAAGTCTGGTAAAGATGTGAGAGTATTTCTTCCAGACGAGGTTTATATCAGGCAAACTTTGAACGTTCGCGATGTGGTAGATCCGCTGACGGGGCAGGAGATTATCAAAGGGGGAACAGTACCCGAAAAGTCGATCGGCAGTTTTTCCTACGATTTCGATATGCGGGGCGGAGTCAAGAATTTATCTGCGAGAATTCCGCCGCTACCCGTCTATAATTTCGGGATAGAAAGCGGTTTGGCTAGCAAAGTCAAGAATTTAGCCATTGTCGGGCGATCGTCCGGTTATGTGGGTATGGCTGTATCCGTCGGGCGAATTGCGACGGTGAATATTTATCAAGGACAAGGTGTGGGCGTGGCGGCTGGTTTGGCTAGCAAGTTCGGCGTGCCGCTGAATTCGATTACTTCGGCTGAAACGAAAAAAACTCTGGAGACTTTAACGGGGAAAACGACGTATTTGTCGGGGAGAGATACGAGTTATGGGGTGGATTATAAGGAGGTGAAATAATTAAAGATATTAAGAGGAATGAACCGCAGAGGGCGCAGAGGGCGCAGAGAGGAGAGGGATGAGACGGTTTGTTAGGAGAGGATGAGGCGGCGAATTCCTTCTTTTAAAAAGCGGACATTAAAGTTGATAAGAAGGGCTAGAGGATAACCAGTCATTTTGAGGTAGGAGATAACTTGAGCCTCATGAATAGGAAGTAGAGTTTGGACTGACTTTAATTCAACTACGATAGTGTTGGCAACCAGCATAAGCTGTTGTGCCTTTAAATAGGGTATAATAAAAAATGAGTTTAGTCAATCTCTACAAAAATGCCAGCTAAAAAC
>NZ_JAUBPU010000133.1:0-2368 GCF_036700885.1 Microcoleus sp. S13_B4 | reverse complement strand
GTTTTTAGCTGGCATTTTTGTAGAGATTGACTAAACTCATTTTTTATTATACCCTATTTAAAGGTACAACAGCTTAAAACAGAAAAACTACTTGCTTCACTTCTTACTTTTCCTTCGCGCCTTCGCCGTTCTTCAAATATTTATTCGGAAAGTAACCACAGATTAAAATAATTAAACCACTCCAAACACACACATAATTAAAACCGTGAATCGAATTCCTCCCGCAATAGTTATATTAGGCCAAAACAGCCTGCCGATCGCCAAAAAAATCTCCGCACATTTCTCCGGTTCCCAGATTTACGGTTTAATCGATCGCACGGACGACACAGACATCAACTTTAGCAACTTCGGCGAAACATTGCGGGAATTATTTGCAACAGAAACCCCAATCATCGCCATCTGCGCCGCCGGAATTATCATCCGCACCCTCGCCCCGCTGCTGTCAGACAAACGCGCCGAACCGCCAGTTTTAGCCGTCGCAGAAGACGGAAGCGCCGTCGTACCGCTGCTGGGCGGTTTGCACGGCGTTAATGATTTGGCCAGAGAGATTGCAGCAGCCCTCGGCGTACAACCTGCAATTACCACCACCGGGGATATTCGGTTTCGCACCGCGCTGCTGAGTCCTCCCCAAGGCTATTATTTAGCGAATCCAGAGGATGCGAAGACTTTTATTTCAAATTTGCTCGCCGGGGCAAAAGTACGCCTAGAAGGGGCTGCAAGCTGGCTTTCGGAGAGCAATTTGCCGTTAGCGAAGCCCTCGAAGACGATCGCCCCCGACGCAAAATTGACTATCCGCGTCACCGAAAAAGCAATTGCGCCAACGCCAGATTGTTTAGTTTACCATCCGGTAATTGCAGCAGTTGCACTCACCAAACTATCGAATATTGAGCCGGAAATAGCGGTTTCATTTGTCCGGCAAGTCTTGCAAAAAGCAGGTTTAGCGCCAGCTTCCGTTGCGGGATTTTTTGCATTAAAAGAGGAGATGGGAAACCCGGCACTTGAAGCAGTTTCACAATATTTTAAAGTCCCCGTCCGCTTTTTCAATCTATCCGAACTTGTCGAATTAGACTCAATTGAATTCATCGAAAATAAGGCCTCACAAATTGCCCTGACAGCAGCAGGTTCAAACAGTCACTTAATCGAGTCCGATCGCCCAATCTCCGTGAATTGCGCGATCGCCCTAGCCGCCCAACCCTTTGATGCTAGGGCGATCGGAATTAGCCGGGGCAAACTGGCGATCGTCGGTACCGGCCCCGGAGGCGCGGCCTGGATGTCCCCGGAAGTTAAGGAAATTCTGCGCGAAGCCACAGATTGGGTGGGTTACAAATTTTATCTCGACTTAGCTGGAACCCTGCGCGAAGGACAAAAGCGGCACGATTCCGACAACCGCGAAGAGATCGATCGCGCCCGTTTTGCCCTAGATTTAGCAGCCTCAGGAAAATCTGTCGCCGTGGTTTCGTCGGGAGATCCGGGTATTTTTGCGATGGCTGCAGCGGTGTTTGAGGCGATCGACTTTGATGCCAAACCCGAATGGCAAGGCATTGATATTCGGGTGGCACCGGGCATTTCAGCCATGCAGGCGGCCGCTGCTGCGATCGGAGCACCCCTGGGACACGATTTTTGCGTGATTTCCCTTTCGGATATTCTCAAGCCTTGGGAGGTCATAGAACAGCGGATTGCGGCTGCTGCTGCTGCCGATTTAGTTATGGCATTTTACAATCCCATCTCGAAACAGCGGATTTGGCAACTCGCAAGGGCGATCGAGATTTTGTTGCAAAGTCGCGATCCTAAAACCCCCGTCATACTTGGGCGAAACCTCGGCCGACCCGCCCAATCTGTGCGGGTTTGCACCCTCGGCGAATTCCAGCCGCAAGACGCCGACATGAGAACTTTAGTTATTGTCGGTTCGAGTCAGACTCGGATTATTCCCCGCAAATATGGAGATGTGTGGGTTTACACGCCGCGCAGGTACGAAAAATAAGTAAAGCAGGAAAAACTGCGGAAATAAGCAAATGACGGAAAGCTAATTGACTTTGACAAGGAGATATTTTGATCTGGCTGGGGGAAGTCTAGGTTAACAAATGGCCACGAATCACTTGATCGCGCTCGGCCTGTTATTTCCTCTCATGGTTTTCACTCTCGATTGATGAGCGATCGCCTTTGATTACAGAAATCCTCGGTACTGAGGGATCTCGGCTTCCTGAAGCCAAGTTTTTCTGGCAGACATCGAATTTAGACATCGACTCCACCTTAGTAAGGATTGCAGCTTCATTTTTGGATATATTTAATTTACTGTAGTTTAGACTAACTAAAGATGAGAACGGTGGCTTTCAGAAGAACTAGAGCCACCGCGCCGGGAGAGAATGAG
>NZ_JAUBPU010000132.1:0-2368 GCF_036700885.1 Microcoleus sp. S13_B4 | reverse complement strand
GGTGTTACCTGCTTCTCCTTGTGTTAATAATCTTTTGACGTATATCTAGGGAGTAGGGTTTCATTTTTCTCTTTCTTGCCACCTCTAATATTGTACCTAATGGTTAAGCAAAGTGCTGTAGATGAATTAGAAACATTTGTCGGCTCAAAAAAAACAAAACCTGGTTATGGACAGCAGTAGACCATTTTAAACCAGGTATTTTTGGATGGGTTTTAGGCGACCCTAGCGCAAAAACCTTTGAACCATTATGGGGCATTGTTAATAAATGGAAATGCCATTTTTATGTAACAGATGGGTGGAAATTTTACCCAAAGTTTATTCCCGATGGATATCAGATTATTAGGAAAACCTATATGACAAGAGTTGAGGGTGAAAATACAAGATTAAGACATTCTTTGGCTCGCCTAAAACGAAAAAGTCTTTGTTATTCTAAATCTGAACAAATGCTAAGATATTCAATTCAGTTACTAATTCACTGTAGTTTAGACTAAAAAATGAGTGCAGCTAAAAGTAGCGGCCTTTTAAGAGTAGGCAAGCTGTTACTCAAAAACTCAAGAGGTAGAAGATTAAACAGCTAATCTTGAAGACTTTTTGCGTCGAGAAACCCGTTTTTTTACAGTGGGATAGCAAGGTGCCTTAGTCCGTACCTTTCCTTTTGCCCAGCCAGGGGATTTTCCCCTATGTTTAGGCCTTTGAGCGGGAGTACCAATGTCAACTAAAATCGACAACATTGATTGGGCAACACGTCCAGGGGTTAAATTGATAGTAGCAGATTGCCAAGGTAGTATAGCAATCCGATCTGAGTCTCACAACACAACGCCCTCTTGTCTTCCTAGACTTCTTGTATAGCAAGACTTTCAGATTTTACAGATCTAGAAAATTACTTAGGATTGCTATATATTCTGGACTACTAAATCCCTAGCTAACCAGAGTTGCCAACTCATCAATGGCATTAAATCGCTCCACCGCTCTGATTGCTCGGGAGTTCTTAAGTTAGGTAATGTCCAATGTAATCGTTGCTTGACAAATCTATACCAATGATCCACTCCAAAGCGTCGTAAATACTTAAACCAGACTGTTTTTAGAGGGAGAGTTCGTTCTCCCACCCCAGCCAACCATAAGGGTGGAAACGGCTGACCGTTTGACATGGGCTTCATTCTTAAGGGCCCGGATTAAATTGACTCTGTGTTCAGCGGCACGATAAAAATGTAAGTATTCACACAAAATTAATTACATAAAGAACTATTATGATATAATAGAAAATATCAACTTGTGTTCAAAGAGGTTTTATATGTTTTTATTTCGAGATATCAATCCACTTTCTTTAAAATTGCTAAACCGAATTTATCGCGAAAGCAGACATCATCAAGTGCGCCAAAAAGCACATTTTCTGATTTTAGCTTCACAAAATATCAACAATGAAAAGTTAATGAAAATCTTTAAAGTTAGTTATAAGACAATGTATAACTGGTTGAATCGATGGGAATATGAGGGAATGCTCGGATTATATAATAAACCAGGTAGAGGCAGAAAAAAAACATTTAATTCCGCACAATCAGATCAAATTAGAGACTGGGTAAAATTGCAACCAAAACAATTAAAGCAAGTAGTACAAAAAATCAAAAAAGAATGGTCTGTTAATACAAGTACGGAAACAATTAAGAGAATAATTAAAAAAAAAAGATGAGTTGGCATAGGATGCGTCGAGGTGTTGGCGGCCTGACGGGGTGACAACAGAGTCAAAATCCTGATAAAATCAAGGACATAGCTCTCAAACCACTCTGAAAAAATGGCAGCTTGTTACGTCTAATTCTCATTAATTCAGCAACTATTTCTTGGCAAAACTCCATTCCAACCACCCAAGATTGACCATATAATCCAATCCAAAAACTGCTATGACGGCGATACGCTCGCTTGCCTTCAGTTAACCGTCCCGTATATTTTTGAATTCCCATTTCCTTGATTTTTTGCCCTTGGAGAACAGCACAACTGTAAGCAATAGCAATGACTAAAATTAAGTTTTTTAACCGCTCATTGTTAGCGTGACTCTTCTCTAAATTGTAACCACCTGTCTTACAGTCCTTGAACATGGCTTCAATACCGCTGCGACATTTAAAAGCAGCAATTGCCAACTTCAATTCCCCTAAATTAGTGAGCAGATACCAACCTTCAGCATCAACTTTTTCTCGATATTTACGCCGCCAATAACCGGCGACATCAAAACAACCAAACCCTTTTTGTTTGGTCACTTTAACTCCGGTTAAATAAAAGCTACTTCCTGGCAGTAATCCTAACTCAGATAAGTGGACATAATCGGCTTCTTCTGATTGGATATAACGCTCCTGTTTAATTCTAAGAACAAACTTTA
>NZ_JAUBPU010000131.1:0-2445 GCF_036700885.1 Microcoleus sp. S13_B4 | reverse complement strand
CAAAGGAATTGACGGGGGCCTGCACAAGCGGTGGAGCATGTGGTTTAATTCGAAGCAACGCGCAGAACCTTACCAGCCTTTGACATCCTGGTCGCGGATTAGAGAGATCTTTTCCTTCAGTTCGGCTGGACCAGTGACAGGTGCTGCATGGCTGTCGTCAGCTCGTGTCGTGAGATGTTGGGTTAAGTCCCGCAACGAGCGCAACCCTCATCCTTAGTTGCCATCATTTAGTTGGGCACTTTAAGGAAACTGCCGGTGATAAGCCGGAGGAAGGTGGGGATGACGTCAAGTCCTCATGGCCCTTACAGGCTGGGCTACACACGTGCTACAATGGCGTTGACAGTGGGCAGCTAGACCGCGAGGTCGTGCTAATCTCTAAAAGACGTCTCAGTTCGGATTGTTCTCTGCAACTCGAGAGCATGAAGGCGGAATCGCTAGTAATCGCGGATCAGCATGCCGCGGTGAATACGTTCCCAGGCCTTGTACACACCGCCCGTCACACCATGGGAGTTGGATTCACCCGAAGGCGCTGCGCTAACCCGCAAGGGAGGCAGGCGACCACGGTGGGTTCAGCGACTGGGGTGAAGTCGTAACAAGGTAGCCGTAGGGGAACCTGCGGCTGGATCACCTCCTTTCTAAGGATCTTTGCGAAAGCGCTGGAGCTAGCCTCCGGAAGAGCTTCGCAATCTCCAAAGAACATTGCCGTCGTCCTCATGTCCTTTCATCACTGGAGATCGCTGTGCGAAGCCTTGTGCATCGTGCAAGCGAAACGCCTGAGCTGGCTCACGCCGCCCGCGGCAGCCCATTCGCGAGAATAGGCCGTCAGCGATGCGCGGTGCGGGCCTGTAGCTCAGTTGGTTAGAGCGCACCCCTGATAAGGGTGAGGTCGGAGGTTCGAATCCTCCCAGGCCCACCATCCTTTAAGCTTTAGGGGCCTTAGCTCAGCTGGGAGAGCACCTGCTTTGCAAGCAGGGGGTCATCGGTTCGATCCCGATAGGCTCCACCAGGTACACATGGTGCGGCGCGGCTTTGGTCAGCGCGCACAATCCGATAGATGAAACGAAAACTGATCCCCGCCCCAAGCGATTGGAGGCAGGGTGAGGCGGTCGCCATGTTTTGCATGGGATTTGCCGATCTTTGACATTGTGAATGGGTTTTTAAATCGATGCCGTGGCGCATGGATTGTAACGGGCAGACTTTGGTCTGTGCCGGCGATCGTGCATCACAAATCAATCAAATTGATTATCTGGCTGAGATAATTTCTCCCACCGTCTTCAAGCGCTCAGGTTTTATGCAGGCCTGACGTTGATGGTGTGGATTCTCAAGCGTGAGGTAAGAGCATTTGGTGGATGCCTTGGCATGTACAGGCGATGAAGGACGTGGCACGCTGCGATAAGCGTCGGGGAGTTGTGAGCAAACTTTGATCCGGCGATTTCCGAATGGGGAAACCCACCTTCACCATTTCTTCCAGTTGGCTTTCGGGCTGCCTGGGCGAGGTGGATAAGGTATCACCGAGCTGAATAAAATAGGCTTGGTGAAGCGAACCCGGGGAACTGAAACATCTCAGTACCCGGAGGAAAAGACATCAACAGAGATTCCCGTAGTAGTGGCGAGCGAACCGGGACCAGGCCAGTGCCTTCATTTCAACTAGCAGAACACTCTGGAAAGTGTGACCATAGCGGGTGACAGTCCCGTATGCGAAAGTGATGATGAAGGACTTGAGTAGGGCGGGACACGTGAAATCCTGTCTGAACATAGGGGGACCACCCTCTAAGCCTAAATACTCGTACATGACCGATAGCGAACACAGTACCGTGAGGGAAAGGTGAAAAGCACCCCGATTAGGGGAGTGAAACAGTACCTGAAACCGGATGCTTACAAGCAGTTGGAGCCTCTTTAGGGGGTGACAGCGTACCTCTTGCATAATGGGTCAGTGACTTAATCTAGCATGCGAGCTTAAGCCGTTAGGTGTAGGCGAAGCGAAAGCGAGTCTGAATAGGGCGACTGAGTATGTTGGATTAGACCCGAAACCCGGCGATCTAGGCATGAGCAGGTTGAAGGTGCGGTAACACGCACTGGAGGACCGAACCGTTTAATGTTGAAAAATTATCGGATGACTTGTGTTTAGGGGTGAAAGGCCAATCAAGCCGGGAAATAGCTGGTTCTCCGCGAAATCTATTGAGGTAGAGCGTCAGATGTATGCCGATGGGGGTAGAGCACTGGATGGGCTAGGGCTGCGCGAGCGGTACCAAACCTAACCAAACTCCGAATACCATCGAGTCTTGTCTGGCAGACAGACGGCGGGTGCTAAGGTCCGTCGTCAAAAGGGAAACAGCCCTAACCTACAGCTAAGGTCCCCAAGTCATCACTAAGTGGGAAAGCATGTGGGATTTCCAAAACAACCAGGAGGTTGGCTTAGAAGCAGCCATCCTTTAAAGAAAGCGT
>NZ_JAUBPU010000130.1:0-2448 GCF_036700885.1 Microcoleus sp. S13_B4 | reverse complement strand
TGCTCAACAATAGCTCAAAGCTACTATTCTGCTTTTTCTGAGCATTTATACTTATTGCAAAAGTGACACGCTCCCAAGGCGATCACTTTAACTCAACCCAATTTACAAATAATTATATTAAATGCGATGGAGTGCGGCAGATATTGGAGATTAAACCGGAGATTAATTTCAAGCAGCGAGATTCGGGAACTACTCAAGGAAATTACAGCCACACCATGTCTCAAATCGGTGGCTAATTATCTATTATGAGCGATAAGTCAGTCTGAAGTAACGCCCTCGCCTTGCGCGCGGATAGATCATAAGCTGACGTTGGCTGTCCTAGGTCGCAGGAATTCGACATTCAACTCTAGTTTCTCTCCTAGCCATAAAGAATGTTTCGTGTGGTCTGCCACATCGTCGCCTGTTTCAGGGTGAATGAGAATATCGAGCCCCTCACGATTCAGCATTAACCAGGGAACCACTTTGCCAAACTCGTCTGGTAAAAATGCAACTTGATACATTGCTTGGGGGTGGGGGCCAATGGGTTTGTCATGCCAACGCCCAAGCTGCACCTCAAACTGAGTCAATCCTTCTCGTACACGCGCTGCGGCATCGCGATTATCAGGGTCGAAGTAAATATGTCCATGAAAACCAACGATGTTAATGGTGTCTTCTTTCATCATTTTCAGTGGATTCTTGAGCTGAGATAAACAACTTTATATTAGCTTAACTTGCTGGATATTTTCTTCACTCCTGTAAACTCCTTAAGTTGATACCTCCTCAGTCTTTGCTTTTTGGGTTTCATGCTATGACAATACCAGTATACTCTCTGCTTCTCTATCTCCAAACTGAATAATGATGTCGATTTCATCTCGCAGAATTTGAACAATTTTAGATGTTGAGCAATTGCCAACACGGAGATAAATAAATTTGGGAGGATGACCGTAAAGTAAACTCCGTTGATGAAAATCAGAATCTTTGGAAACAATCACAAAATTATTTGTCTTTGCATATTCCCAAATTTCTGCATCATCAGTATTTGTCAGTCCTAGGGTTTTAACATGAACAGAATCGGGATAGAAACCGATAATTCTCTGAAGAATCCGGTCTGAGAGGTTTTCGTCCAACAGTAGTTTCACAGGGATGCCACAAATAACTTTTTTTCACGATCTGCGGCAAAAGCAAGGCAGGCTTTGATGTCTGCTGAAGTTAATTCTGAAAAATCTTCCAGAATTTCTGCTTCCGTCATGCCACCGGCGAGATATTCTAAGATGTCGTAGACGGTGATTCGCATTCCCCGAATACATGGTTTGCCACTGCGTTTTCCCGGTTCAATTGTGATGATGTCGTGGTAGTCCATAAAGCAATATTTTGTACTAATAAGCGTAATTATAACTGCAAATAATCCTGGTTTGTTTAGGTCAGAATTTCAGGTTTGAGCAAGTAGGGATAAAAAAATAACCCTGACGTTGAAAGTAGCCAAGGCGGATCAGTTTTCTCCTGGTCTGCGGCAAAAGCAAGACAGGCTTTGATGTCTGCCGAATTTAGTAGGGTTTTCCACCAATAAGACTCCAAAATTGGCGGCAGTCCGATCGACAGGGGGCGATCGGCTGAACCACACAGACAGGGCTTGAGAATTGCACCATCTGGCGGGGTCTAGCGGGTTTTGGCATGATTATCTGGGAGTGTCAAGGCTGGCAGAATTGCACAGTAAGGACTGCTAGCGCGGGTCTAGTGGCAAGGTTGCCACGGCAGGCAGTGTCGGTCGGAGCGATCGGATTGGAGCGGTGGCGCTCTAGATTTTTGCGTCACACTCGCACCTTGCAACCTACTGCTTTTTAAAAAACTGGGAGGGTGTGGGAGGGGGTGGCACACAGAGAGCGGTCACAGCGCGGTCACAGACACAGAAAACCCGCCAGAGTTGGAGTCTGGCGGGTTTATGGTGTGGGTGGGTTTATGTGAATAGTTGATGTGTAGTTCTGTGTTAAACTGTTTTAAAGTAATTTAGGGGTTTTTATGTTTGAATACAAAATAAATATTCTTTTTGACATTGAATCAAAAGATGAAAATATAAAGTTTGATAGCATATTTATTGCTAAATTTAAATTTGATTTGGGTTTACAATTAGATGAGATAGTTGAGTTAAAAGATATTCCTATTGGTGACAAAAATTACGATGGAGATGAACCTATGTCATTTACAGCTATGGTTAAAAGGAAAGAAAAAACCATACAAGTTGACAAAAATGATAACAGTGTTTTTATTATTGATATTTTTTTAGAGATAGCTGATAGGGAAAAACATGAAGAAATTAGAAATATTATTAGACGACTACATCCAGATAGGTTTTAGAACTAATTGACGTAATTGCAAAGCTTATTGGGCTTAGGCGGGGTAAGCTGTTGCACATTTAAACTGTGATACAAGCATTACCCTTATTTTTGATTTTGCGACCCCATTTAATTATTA
>NZ_JAUBPU010000129.1:0-2458 GCF_036700885.1 Microcoleus sp. S13_B4 | reverse complement strand
GTTTTAGGTCGGGGAGTTTTTCCATTCCTTGATCTAATGTCTATCTTGTCTTCTTGTCAAGGGGGTTGAGCAATTACGATTAAAGGCAGCTTCTGTGAGTTTTTGAGTGCCGATTTTAACTTGAGTAATACCACTGACTGTTTGAGACGCGGATTCCTTCATAGAACTCATAGTATCACCTACTTGCTGAATCGCGATCGCCTGCTATTTAATATTAAAATAAATTTGCTGGTTGCTAGCAAACACAAGATTGCAAGCTTCCCTCACACCCGTAAAAGCTTCTGCCGTATCTTGTGCTGTTTTCACCCCTTCTGCAACCGTTTTGCGGCTATCTTCAGTTGCTTTCACCGTTGAATCGATCGCGCCCTTAATTTCTGGAATAATATCATTAATCTTTTGTGCTGCTTGTTGGCTTTCATCTGCTAACTTACGAATTTCTCTTGCTACCACCGCAAAACCTTTACCGTACTCCCCGGCTCTGACTGCTTCAACAGCGGCGTTGAGAGCCAGCATATTAGTTTGGGCGGCTAAATCGCTAACCACACTTGCGAGAGTCGATATATTGCCAATCTGACTCGTGCTGTCGTCGAGTCGATGATTTTGCTTAGAAATTGCCACCACAGCTTCTCTAAGATTCAGCATTTGATTGAGAGTTTGATCTACCTTTTTAGTACCTTCTTCGGCTAGATTTAAAGCTTGGCGAGCGGCAAGGGCAACAGACTCAGCTTGCTCGGCTGTTTGCTGAGAAGATATGCCCAAATTTTCTAGAGTTATAGTTGTTTGATTAACCGAGACAAATTGCCTATCTGCTATTTGCTCTTGTCGATTCATATTAGATTCTATTTGCAGTGAAAATGACGATATTTGGTAAATTAAACCCCGAATCAGAGCAACAATTTTTTGCAAAAAAAACCATCCCAATCCCAGCACCACAGCCAGAGAAACAATAACAATAATCGCTGCTATTTTTTGAAGAGAATCGATCGAATCAAATAGCAGCTTTTTGGGTGAAGTATCCACGATTACTAAAAATTTATTGGTATTTTTTGGGCTGGGAAAAACTGTATTATAGCTAATCACTAGATCCCTATTATCAATATTTCCCTGACCACCTGAGAGTATTTTTGCAACAATCTCCTGTGAATAATCATTTTTGACATTTTCATTAGTTTGGAGTTCAAATCCCCAGGCTTTTTTAGAATTGGGATGAGCCAGATAATACCCATCTTGATTTAAGATAAAAGATTGGTCTGATAGTTCAGGATTGAAGTTTTTAACCATATTTATCAGAGTGCTACCCAGAGCATTCGTAATTAAAAAGCCTTGTCTTTCTCCTTTAGGATTAAAAATTGGAGTTGCGTAGCGAATTGTTGGCTTGTAAGGAATTTCTATTTTCCCCCTTTCCTTATTCAGATTTAAGGAAGACACATAGACTTCTCCTGGTTTTAGCTTCATAGTTGCCGAAAAGTAATCTGTGTCAGCTTTGTTTTGTAGTTGAGAATCTGGAATAACTTGAATATTTGTCCCGTCAGAATCTACGCGCACGATCTCCTTACCGCTGTTATCTATGTAACGCAATTGCATATAATATGGCTTTGCCTCCATCATGGATAAAAATGTGAGTTGCATTCGCTCAACCCAATCTTTATAAGGTGAATTAGTTTGTTTGTCTACTCCATTTCCTTCTCTAGCTCTAATCATTCCTTGAACAGCGGGAGTGTTGCGGAGAAACAAAATATCGGTTCTCAGATTTTCAAATTTGTTAATCATTTGATTTGCCGTGGAATCCACACTGTCACTAAGGGTTATTAATGCTAAATTTTGCAGTGCTTCTGTTGAACAAGAAATTCCATACCAACCCACAATAGATACTGGAATCAAGGTACTTAAAATTAGGAGCAGCAGCAGTCGGTGCTGCATTTTTTGGAAAAAGTTGTTAATCATTGGTTACTATAAATTGGTTACTGGTAACTTGTACGCTCGCATAGTCTAAGTATAGGGAATTAGAAGATTGTACCCTGGCGTAGCGGAGAGCATCTCATATTTGTAAAAACACTTCTTCTGGCTCCTTCCTTTTGGCTCCTGGCTCTTGGCTCCTGGCTCCTAGCTCCAATTTCTAGCTTGGCTGCTTTCATTGAGCTTCTCCCGCGTAGCCGAAGTATAGGTAATTAGAAAATTGTACGCTGGCGTAGCCGAAGTATAGGGAATTGAGAATTGGTAGTAAAGAAAAAATAACAGCTCCCAAATAATAATAACTCACAACTCACAACTAACTACACTGCTAATTGGAAATTATGTTTTGATTTGCCCCGAAACAAATTATTAGTCCCGTTAATATCGCTGGAATTGTAGCGAGGTTAATCGCCAAAGCAATTGCTTTAACTGTAGTTTAGACTAAAAAATGATTGCAGCTAAAAGTAGCAACCTTTGAATATCCGGCAAGCTGTTACTCAAAAAC
>NZ_JAUBPU010000128.1:0-2602 GCF_036700885.1 Microcoleus sp. S13_B4 | reverse complement strand
GCCGGATGTGCTGAAAGGTACAAGTCCGGTTTTGAGGGGAGGGGGTTACAGCGATGTAATCCCTTTACCCGACTAATTCTGAAACCTAAAGATGATGCGGAGGCAATACTTGATAAAGTCAGCGAGTTTCTGGCAGAACGAGGAATGAAGGTTAGTGAAAAGAAAACTAAGCTAACAGCTACGACAGATGGATTTGACTTCCTCGGTTGGCACTTCAAAGTGCAAAACAACGGGAAATTTAGATGCGTTCCATCAGCGGACAATTTTAAAGCATTCCGTCAGAAGGTAAAACACATCGTTAACAACTCGAATTATGGTGCTACGGACAAGGCTGAGAAATTAGCTTCTGTGGTTAGAGGCTGGAGAAATTACCATCGCTACTGTAAATTGGATGGATCACGGCTATCACTGTGGTTCATCCAAAATAGAGCCTTCAAGGTATTCAACAAGGAAGCAAAACAGAATCGCTATACTGTCAAGAAATTGATAGAAAAAGCATTCCCGGCGGTTCCCTACTCCGAAAACAAATTTGTCAACGTCAAAGGAGAGAAATCACCCTACGACGGAGATATAGCCTACTGGAGTGAGTGTAACAGCAAGCTCTATGACGGTAACACATCTAAAGCTTTAAAACGGCAAAACCATAAATGTGGAAAATGTGGCTTAAAAATGCTAGGCGATGAAAAGGTACATCTACATCATGTAGATGGAAACCATAGTAACTCGAAAATAAATAACCTTCTAGCGGTTCACGAAAGCTGCCACGATTATCTCCACATGAGCAAAGGCGAAAGCCAAGAACATCGGGAGCTGGGTGCGGGAAAACTCGCACGCCCAGATCGTGCGGTTCGTTTCTATGAAACTAGCCTGTATGGGTTAGGGGATTAGAGCCTTTACGCCGCCTTGGGTGCAAGCCCTAAAAGATAGTAAAGGTAACTTCAGTTGAGTGTGAGTGCGTCAAACTCAAATTTGACAAGTCTTACCCGCTAGGAATGGCGTGATGCCAAAACTGCCCACATGGATAGAGAACAAACTCTAAAAATGAAGCTGGGGACAGAACGAGAATAACAAACCTGAGATGGGAGCAACTCGTATAGGTAAGTAGTCAAGGTTAAACATTAGTTGAACTCTCGGAAAAAGCGTCTGAGCGTGAACGACCGAAATCAAGGTCGAACAACGACACAACATAACACTTCAAGTGTGAAAATACCCGCATTATTTTGAACTGGATAAATGCAATTCTGGGACATCGTGGGCGAAATGAGAGAACCTAAAACTACAAAACAACTAAACCGAGGAACGAAAAAAACGGCTCTTTCAACCTTCAATTTGAGAAAATTACTTCCTCAAATTGTGGACTCCTTAAATAAGGGTTAGCGGGTAGAGTTGGTAAGATGTACTCAAAAACTCAAGAAATCAGGACTCTTGGACAACTGGGTACGGTTTACATAGAAAATGTTCATTCAGGCGTAGAGAATGTTATGGCAACGGAGTTAAATCCAGTTGATAAATGGAAATCAATTCCTTGGCGCAAGCTGCGGAAAATTGTGTTTCGCCTACAAGTGAGAATATTCAAGGCTCAAAAGAACGGTAACGTGCTTCTAGTGCGTAAGCTTCAGAAACTTTTATTAAGCTCTCTTTGCAGCGAAATTGCTTGCCCTAAGGCAAGTGACACAGTTAAATACTGGACGGAAAACCGCAGGGGTGGACGGAAAGAAAGCCCTCGAACCCTCACAAAGACTGGCACTATTTGAAGTGTTAGTTAAGAACTGGAAGCAATGGAAACATCAGCCTCTAAAGCGAGTGTACATACCCAAAGTAGACGGAACTAAAAGAGGACTAGGAATCCCGACCATTAGCGACAGAGCATATCAATGTCTCATCAAATATGCCTTGGAACCCGCAGCAGAAGCTACGTTCAACGCTCATTCTTATGGGTTTAGACCTAGCCGAAGCTGCCATGATATCCAGAGACAATTATTCAATAATCTAAACTCTAGGAGTAATGGGTTAGAAAAAAGAATTTTGGAATTGGATATTGAAAAATGTTTCGACAAGATTGACCACAAATTCTTAATGCAATCAGTCCAACTACCAAAGGCAGCAAAACAAGGGGTGTTTAGGGCAATAAAAGCTGGAATCAGAGGAGAATTTCCTTCATCAGAATCCGGTACGCCCCAAGGGGGAGTTTTCAGCCCATTACTAGCCAATATAGTCCTTCACGGATTAGAAAATGTTGGTCATGAGGTCAGATTAAAAATCAGAAATGGTGGCAGATACATAGACACTATTACTGGATTTCGTTATGCGGATGACGTTGTGTTTATTCTGAAACCAGAAGACGACCCTGAACCCCTCCGAGGACACATTGATAAATTCTTGGAAATAAGAGGATTAAAAGTCAAAGAAGCCAAAACCAAAGTCGTACATAGTACAGGTGGTTTCGACTTCCTTGGGTGGAACTTCTCAGTTAAACCCAATGGTAAATTCATTTCAACACCCAGTCAAAAAGCTACAATTAGCATCAGGGTAAACGCATCTTAATTTCAACCTAAAACATGATAAGATTAAGTATTTAGCTAAATCAAGTGCGTAATTCATA
>NZ_JAUBPU010000082.1:0-21065 GCF_036700885.1 Microcoleus sp. S13_B4 | reverse complement strand
ATTGGTGTCCCATCCTCTTATGATGGTTGGTTCACCGACGCCAGGAAAATTCGGGCGGAAATCAACCATAACCCCAATACCAATCAATCTCAGGCGCTGAAGGTGAAATGGGCAGATAACCAAGACATCACTAGCACAATGATCGACCTCGCTGGATTGACCCCCAAAACAAGCCCTGATTTGGGCGATCAAGGCAATGAAGTTGCTTTCCTGCAAATCTTTAATAATGGGGTTCTGGTACCGGCCACCAAATTTACGGTCGCTCGCCTCAACGCTCCGAGCGCTCCAAAACCCATTACTGTGTCTTCAGATGGAGTGACTTTCATTGGCGATCGCACCGATGGCAGTTTCAAATTCCAGATACAAGCAAATTCCACTAGCGTTGCTTTTGACGAACTGCGGTTCTCCGCCAAAGCTTACGATAGCCCGACCGCTGCCTACGCCGCCACCTCCTTCAAAAACGATGGTTCCGACTACCTAGTGGGGAAAATTGAATATCAAGGGATTTCTAATGTTGATACTACTGCTGTGCCTCCGACTTTCTTCTCTTACGGTTCGTCTCCCGATCCTATTATTGATGGCGGTTCTGGAGTTGTTACGATTAATCGGACTGGCAATACTTCGGTTTCGGCTTCGGTGGACTATTTGATTGTTGCTCCTGGTGGCGGTCAACCTGTGAACAACGTAGACTACAGCATTAGTCCATCTGCTGTGAATCCTTCGTCCGGCACGGTGAACTTTAATCCCGGTCAAACTAGCGTTAGTCTGACGATTAACAATCTTCCTGGTTTGACTGGTGGGGTGGTGAATTTGGGCTTTGGCCCAGGTTCGATCAGCGCTCCGGCATCTGCTGCAATTACTCTGCTTTAAGGCTGTTAGTAGGGCGAGGAATCCTTGCTCTACTAATATGTCCCGCAAGTAGTTAAATGCTTTGGTAGTGATCCACAGTAATGGTTTAATATTAAATCCACATAAATTTCCGAGGTAAAAGTATGGAATGTCCTAATTGTCAAAGCGATTTTTTTATTAAAAATGGAAAGACTTCTTACGGGAAACAGTGATTTAAATGTAAAAATTGTAGTAGTCAGTCAGATTGAGAATTCTCAATATAAGCAGCTTTCACTCCTCTACTAAATCCTTAATTGAGCGGCTGATTTTAAAAAAACTTTCTGGAGCCGGAATTGCTAGAGCTACGGGGGTATCCATTCGATGGATCCAGAGTTATGTAAATAAAAATATGCCGAAATTTCGGGGGCAATTGTGGTGATGAAAAAACCGAAAGGTTCCTTGACTTTACAGCTAGATGAAATGTGGCCATTTGTCAAAAACAAGCGAAAAAAGCAATTTCTCTAGATACCTTTAGATCAAAATACCCGTAAAATTGTTGGAATTTATATTGGAGACAGCTCAAAAAAGTCTGCGGAAGAACTCTAGAAATCTTTACCTCCTGTCTATAGACAATATGCTGTTTGTTATACTGATTTTTGGGAATCTTATTCAGAACTGCTACCTTTTAAAAGACATCTACCTGTAGGTAAAGAAGCGGGAAAAACCAGTTATATTGAAAGATTTAATAATACTTTACGGCAGCGAATTTCTCGTTTGGTTCGTAAAACCTTGTCTTTCTCAAAAAAACTGCTCTCACCATATTGGGGCAATTTTTAACTTTGTACATCTCTATAATTCTTGCATCAGAAAACGATATCATTACTGTGTCTGACTACCAAAAATTATTTCATGTGGGGTGAGCGTCTCGCCCGCCCAAAAATACAATTTAGTTGCGAGACAACTTGTTTTGTGCACGACAATCTCGCAACCACAAACGAATCGCCTCAGCAATTTCGCTTTTCTCCCCCTCGCCCCGCAACAACGGACGAACATCTGCCGCATTACCAAACCTAGAAACAATTTTTACTAATTCCCACCCGTTCTCGGTTTTAGTTAAAAACAGCCAATGATATTGCTGAATTTCAACTCGTTTATCCCCGCGATACTGCCGTTCCAAAGTAGTAATGAAAACTTGACTAGCATTTTCAGGAAGTGCATCTTCAAAATTCAAAGGTAACGGTTCAAACTCCGGGCGGCCGGCTAAAATTATTTGAGGCAGCGCGTAACCGGGCGGTGTGTTAGTGTTAGGAGAAAAGTGCGATCGCACAATTACGCGGTTAGCATAACTCGGCAAATCTTGCAACAGGCGATCGACCAAAGTTTCTAAATCAGCCGGACAGGGCGATCGCACTAACAAATCATACCGACTGGCATTTATACTGTTAGCATTATTTGTCACAAAATTAACTGCCAAAGTCGGAGTTGCAACCGCAGATATCAGCAGATAAACACAGATGAACGCTGATGAAAATTTATTTGTGTTCATCTGTATTTACCTGCGGTTTAAAAAACGGCGTTGCTTAATCAGGGTATGAAAAAAGAACTTTAAAATCAAGAAGCTTTGTGATACTGGTTTCTATGATTTGCATATTTAACCTTTCATACCATAAATCAGCAACGCCTAAAAAACATTCATATTGTTATTCAATCTCTTCACAAATACGCGCAAAAGCCGCCACCGGATCATCCGCAGCAGTAATCGGCCGCCCAATCACCAGATAATCCGCACCAGCTTTCAAAGCCGCCTTCGGAGTCATCGATCGTTTTTGATCGCCCCCATCGGCCCATTTCGGACGCACACCGGGACAAACTAACAGAAAATCATCCCCGCAACTCATCCGCAACTGTTCCACCTCTTGCGGAGAACAAACAGCACCAGCTAAACCCGTTTCCTTAGCCAACAATGCCATGTGCAAAGCATATTCTGGCAACTCCAAAGGTATTTTCAACTCAAAAGCCAACTGTCGCGAATTCAAACTCGTCAACAGAGTAATTGCAATCAACTTAGGAGTCGGTTGATCAACAGCCGCCGCCCCTTCAGTCAAAGCCAACTGTGCCGCTTTCAAACCATCTTTACCACAAGTAGAATGGATAGTCAATAAATCCACATTATACTTAGCAGCAGCACGACAAGCACCAGCCACAGTATTCGGGATATCGTGAAACTTCAAATCGAGAAAAATCCGCTTTTCCCGCTGTTTTAAAATTTCCAAAATCCCCGGCCCGGAACTCACAAACAGTTCCAAACCCACTTTCCAGAAAGATACATCAGGCAGTTTGTCCAGAAGTGCGATCGCCTCTTCTTGACTCGAAACATCCAAAGCAACAATAATTCGATTATCAGCGTTCATCAGCGTTCATCTTCAGTATTCATCTGCGGTTAAAAAAGAGATTCAAGACACCAATCGCACAAACTTATTCTTCCCAACCTGCAAAACCTTACCGCATAAATCAGCCGGTGATTCAAAAGTAAGATTAACATCAGAAACCCGATCGCCCTCCAACTTCACCCCGCCGCCCTGCATCAACTTCCTGGCATCACCGCTGCTTTTACAAAGCCCGCTAGCACTCAGAATATAAAACAACTTAGCCGGAAACTGCACACTTGCCAAAGAAAACTCCGCCACAGCATCAGCTTGTCCCGCAGCACCTTTAACCAGCGCCATTGCATCTTGTTGTGCGCGTTCCGCCGCTTCCTTCCCCCGATACTGGCGCACCACATCCAAAGCCAAAAGTTTCTGTTTTTCTCGCGGATTTTCTGGCAATTCATCAAGTGGCAAATCTGTCAATAGTTCAAAATACTGGGCGATCGAACTATCAGCAATTTTCTCCAACTTAGAATACATAGTCAGCGGGTCTTCCGACAAACCGACATAATTGCCCAAAGACTTCGACATCTTCTGCACGCCGTCAGTCCCGATTAAAATCGGCATCAGCAAACCAAACTGCGGTTTCATCCCAAAATGGCGCTGCAAATCTCTCCCCACCGCAATATTAAACTTTTGGTCGGTTCCCCCTAACTCCACATCCGCTTCCAAAGCCACCGAATCGTAACCCTGCATTAGTGGGTACAGAAACTCATGCAGATAAATCGCATTCTCCTGCTGCATCCTGTTATCAAATCCCTCTTTAGCGAGCATCTGCTGCACCGTCATCGTGCTTAGCAGTTCCAAAATCTTCGCCATGTCCAATTTTGACAACCACTCGGAGTTATAGCGAATTTCCAAACGTCCGGGCGTGTCAAAATCTAGAATCGGACGCACTTGGTCTAAATAAGTCTTGGCATTTTCCGCCACTTGTTCGGCCGTCAACTGGCTTCGCATCTCGGACTTTCCTGTCGGATCGCCAATTCTTGCGGTAAAATCTCCGATGACCAGTACCGCTGTGTGACCGGCATCCTGAAAAGCCCGCAGCTTGCGGAAGCAAATGCTGTGTCCCAAGTGAATGTCCGCCCCTGTGGCGTCGATTCCCAGTTTGACTCGCAAGGGTCGATCGACTTTTGCCAGCAGTTGGGCTAAATTTTCGTCAGGGTTGCTAGAATCAGGTCGATCTGGAAAAATCTCGCTGACGCCGCGGTAAAGCGCTGAAAGGTTAGGAGTTATCATCGGGGAGCGATCGTCCATCATATTATTTTGCCAAAGTGCAGCACAATTAGTTACACTCACTGGTTGACGCATAAAAACATAACTATCAAGCTACTATAATCCCAAAGCTGACCGGCTTTCATTAGCTGACAGTCTCTAGGGTTCGCATCTAAAATTAAAAGTCTTAAACCCCAAATCGAGTGAGGAAGTGAAATCCACGTGTCAACCAACGCAGTCCGCAATAACACGGAAAACTCAGCCCCCGTATTCGAGTTTGTTCAGTCAGTCAGTAAAGTGACCGCCGGAACCATACTCAGCATGACAATGCTTGCCAGTTCCGTAGTCGCTGGCGGACTGGTTGGCTTAGCGATCAGCTTCCGGAATTTGCCAGATGTTCGGATCTTGCAAACCTACTCTCCTACAGAAACTACCCACATTTACGACATCAACGGCAAGCCCCTAGCCAGCATCCACGACGAAGCCAACCGGGATGTCGTACCCCTTGACCAAATCTCCCCGAACCTGAAACGAGCTGTTCTGGCGATCGAAGATAGCAACTTCTTCACCCACAAAGGTATCAACCCTGGCGGGATAGCCCGAGCTCTCTTAGTCAACCTAGAGAAAGGTAGAACCGTTGAAGGCGGATCGACTCTGACTATGCAGCTAGTCAAGAACCTGTTTCTTTCTCCCCAGTCAAAATTTAGTCGCAAGGTAGCTGAAGCGGTAATGTCTATCCGCTTGGAGCAAATTCTCCACAAAGACCAAATTCTGCAACTATACCTGAATCAAATTTACTTAGGTCACAACTTGTACGGGGTAGAGACAGCCTCTCGAAGCTATTTCAACAAGTCAGCAAGTAATTTGACTCTTGCAGAAGCAGCGATGCTGGCCGGCTTAATTTCTGCCCCCGAAGAATACAGTCCTTTCGTCAATTACAAGTTGGCAAAAGAGCGGCAAATCACCGTTTTAAGCCGCATGAAGGAACTCAAATGGATTACGCCGGCCCAAGAGACTGCAGCCCGAGGGGAAAAAATTAAGCTAGGCAAAATTACCTCTTTTGGCGGCTCTCAAGTTCCTTATGTAACACAAGCCGTAGTCCAGGAACTAACGAGGCGTTTCGGGCGAGATGCCGTGGTTAAGGGAGGAATGCGCGTTCAAACCACGATCGACCTCAAAATGCAGCGCATAGCCGAAGAAACAGTCAAAGCGTGGCACGAACGGCTTTACTACCAAGGGCTGTTTTACGATCGCGAGGAAGGTCAAATTGCCCTAGCAGCCGTCGATCCCCGCACCCACTTCGTCAAAGCAATGGTTGGCGGCGTCGATTACGAAAAGAGTCAGTTCAACCGCGCCATTCAAGCACGCCGCCAGCCCGGATCTTCTTTTAAGCCTTTTATCTACTACGCTGCCTTTGCTAGTGGCAAATACACCCCGGATTCAGTTGTCTACGACTCCCCTGTCGGCTACCGCGACGGCGACGGCTACTACTACCCTCAAAACTACGGCGGCGGCTTCTCCGGTGCCGTCACCATCCGCAGAGCTTTGGAATCGTCTCTGAACATTCCCGCCATCAAGCTTGGGCAAGAAGTGGGATTGAATAAAGTGATTGAGATTTGCCGCGTACTCGGCATCAGAAGTCCGATGGAACCCGTGATTTCTTTGCCCTTGGGTGCCGTTGACCTAACTCCTTTAGAAATGGCCGGAGCTTTTGCTACCTTCGCCAACAACGGCTGGCATTCTGACACCACGTTTATCGTGCAAGTCACTGACAGCAGCGGCAACGTCTTGCTCGACAATACGCCCAAACCCAAATTAGTTCTCAATTCCTGGGCGGCGGCATCTGTCAATAGCGCCCTGCAAGGGGTAATTAACAACGGAACAGCAAGGGCGGCTCAACTTGGGCGGCCGGCTGCTGGAAAAACTGGTACAACTTCCTCAGAACGGGATATCTGGTTTGTGGGTTACGTGCCACAGTTGTCTGTGGCTGTTTGGATGGGCAACGACAATTACAGACCGATGAGCTACGGTGCTACTGGCGGTACTATTGTCGCCCCTGTTTGGCGTGATTTTATGAGCCAAGCTTTGGAAGGCGTTCCCGCAGAAAATTTCAAACCTGCTTCATCTTTTGAGCGGCCTTAATTAGTCAGTTGACTGTTGACTGTTGACTGTTGACTGTTGACAGGAAAGCAGTTGTCAGTTGGTGTTGGGGAGTTGTTGATAATTACCAATTACCAATTACTTCAACATCTGACCTTAAGATTGTTTTTCTAGCTCAGATTTCATCCGCTCCAGCGTTGAGTTCATTTGCTCAAACATCTGCTGGGGCGTGATGCCAAATTGATTGAGCTGTGTTTTTAACTGCTCTACAGTCATCTGAGCCATGAAGTCCTCAGAAAGCTCGAAGCGCTTCATAAAAATACGGTAGCGCTCCATCATTGATTCCATCTGAGCGATGAACATTTTCTTGCCTTCGCGATCGAATTTGCCGTAATTGCCACCTAGTTTGATGAGAGATTGATAGTCTTCAAACAACAGCTTGGCTTCTTGCTGAACAATTTCTGAATCAAAAAATCCCATAGCTTTCCTAATTTTTTAATATTCTACTAATTTTGATCTAGGCGAGAAATCCCGATGCTTTTTGTACTATTTTATCAGTTGCCGGAGGAAGTCCCTACCCCTCTAGGTACAAGAATAAGTAGAAATTTCCGTACAGCAGAGGCATCGGGCATCGGGCTTGCGATGACAACAGTCAACTGTCAACAATCAACTGTCAACAGTCAACTGTCAACAGTCAACTGACTTCAAACTTCCCCGATGCGTTCTAGAGGCCAAAACCGCACTACAGCGCGGCCGATGATATTCTGCTTAGGTAAAAATCCCCACCTGCTGGAGTCGTTGCTGTTGTTCCGGTTGTCTCCCATCACAAAGTATTCATTTTCTGGGACGCGATAAGGCCCCCACTGGTATTTAGGAGGTTCGGCAATATATTTTTCGACGAGGGGTTTGTCGTTGAGATAAACTAAACCTTTTTTAACGGCGACGGTTTGACCCGGTAAGCCAATTACCCGCTTGATGAATGCTTGGTCTTGGGTAAAGCCTTCTTCTTGCAACTTTTCTGGGGGAGTAAATACTACGATGTCGCCAGTTTTTGGAGGTTCGAGGTAGTAGGAGATTTTTTCGACTACGACGCGATCGCCCACGTGCAAAGTTGGTACCATAGAATCTGAGGGTATATAGCGCGGTTCTGCGACCCACGCTCGAATAACTATGGCTAAACTCAAAGCAATAATCACTATCTGAAGATTTTCTCGCTGTGACTTCCACGCCTTCTGCCACCAGGTTTCAGGCGGATTTTCTGCTACTTTTGTACCCAAATTATTTTTTTCAGATGTCATGAAAGTCCTCCGATATATAGTTGCCACTAATTATCTAATTAAGCCCATCAGCATTTAAATTGCATCTCAAGAAATAATCAAACCCTGAGCAGGCTGGACACGCGAACCCGCCCAAAATATACAATTTAAAGGCAGGTGCGATTCGTTTAGTTGATACCCGAAAGGGAGGATGACTAGCAGCGATATGGTAAACCCATCAGGGTTAGAGTTCGCACTTTAATCCCCCGTCGCCGATAACTTACTACTCATGCAGGTGAGAAAACCTAGTCGAGCATCTAGCTAAGACAACTAGGGGAAAAACGGGAAAGATGGAGGTGCAAACCAACATCATCATAACCAAAATCCAAAATAAATCAAGTCCTGACATCATGGTGCGTGATTGAAAGCACACAGAACAGAGAGCCAAAGTTAAGTCTGGTTTCCCCTACATGAAGATTGACAACCTTTACGTAAAGCGGGGGTGAACGCGGGCAATCGGGAGAGCTGAATACCGACACCGCCAGCAAAAATCCTCTAACCTAATCATTACGAAAGTAATGAAGTCATGCAGGGTAAACGCATCTTAACTTCAACCCAAAATAGGCTACAGTTATACCCGACTCATTTTTTCTGTAGTTTATTGTAGTTGATGCGTGTTATCAATTGCAAGAGGTTTTAGTAAAACTGTAACTTCGCAACAAAAACAAATAGATTCATTGCTTTCACAGGGCGAACGCCTCTAAATTTTATGTTAACAGAATATGGTATATTGGAGAATAATTCTTGACTACCTAAAAACATTTAATTAGAGTTTACCATTATGAAACTTCAACCTCAAATCACCATTGCTGACCATTTTCCGAAGGAGAATATCTAAGAATTGAGCGGACGAAACCTCATCAATTAATTGATATTATCACCATCTCAATTTGTGCCGTGATTTGCGGTGCTGATACATGGGTGGATATCGAAACTTACGGTCGAGCTAAATATAAAGGGTTGCGGAACTAATTGGGAACTCATCTAGTGCCTCCTAAACATTGAATGGTGTTTTGGTTCTGTCAGTCGAGTTTAGATTTTAGATTTTAGATTTTAGATTTACTCCACAGATGAATTTTGGAGCTGGAACGAGGGTCTAAAATTTTTAGATCTCCCTCATTTAAGTCGGGGGATTGTATCCATTTTTGGGCGGGAGCCTTCAATATATGCAAGTTCTATAAATCTCAGAGCAACTATTGATTAAAGTTTTGTAGGTTTCGGGCGCTCAAGGCCAAGAAGAAAATACTCTATCTTGCAGTACACGAATCGAAACCCACATTTATGCAACCGAAACTCAGGAAGCAAAGCCTCAAAAAACGCCCCAGAAAAATACTATCAAATTATCCCCCAACAACACGCGATGATTGCCAACAAACGGGGAGATTTTCCGCACGCTGGAAGTGACATCTAGTGCTGGACGGAAAACCAATGAACAACAGATGCTGCGATTGCTTTCTGTCGCAGCGCGAAAGCTAACGCTTAAGAGTGAGCAATGACATATTTATGTCATTGATGCGTCCTGGAATGACATCGGAATGACATCGAGCGGGCCCTCGTCCCCGCTGAGGAGCCAAATCAGACGCATTGAAATCAAAGCATCGAAATTAGAGCTCTTCTGACCCCATTCTCCGGCTTATTCTACAGTCTGAGAAACGGGGCGACAGCCCGACAATATCGAGTGCAAATTGACGACGTTTCCGATTACTGCGATCGCAGGTGCTGCAAATCCGGCTGCCTCAACTTGCTCTACAATGCTACCCAAAGTCCCGATCAATTCTTCTTGTTCCGGCCGCGTTCCCCAGCGTACTAATGCTATAGGCGTTTCTGCACTCAATTGGGCTGCTGTTAACTGGCCGATAATGTAAGGCAAATTGTGGATTCCCATGTATACTACAATGGTTTCGGAGCCACGGGCGATCGCCTGCCAATTTACTTCCGGTCGATATTTTCCTGCTGATTCGTGACCTGTGACAAAGGTGACAGAGGAACTGTACGATCGGTGTGTTAAAGGAATTCCCGCATAAGCAGGGGCCGCAATCCCAGAAGTTACGCCGGGGACGACTTCTACTGACACTCCAGCTTTTACCAACTCTTCCATTTCTTCGCCGCCGCGACCGAAGATAAACGGATCGCCGCCTTTGAGACGAACTACGATCGCATTATCTCCAGCTTTTTCTATCATTAACTGAGTTGTTTCATCTTGCATTAACGAGTGACGGCCTTTGCGTTTTCCGGCATCAATTCGTTCTGCTTGAGGGTTGATTGCTGCCAAAATTTGAGGGCTGACTAAAGCGTCATAAATCACCACATCGGCACACTCTAACAGAGCTTTTCCCTTCAAGGTCATCAAGCCCGGATCTCCAGGCCCCGCACCTACTAAATACACTTTTCCTAAAGACATTTTTCTTGCTTCCTTTACCTCTTCTTTGCCTCTGCGGTTCATTTTTGAATTAAATTCCCAATTAAGTCTGCTAATTGTACACTTGCGCCTAGAGGATTTGCGAGATGAAGTTCCGCCTCGGGAAATTGCTGCTTTAGCTGTGCGACAGTTTTGGCGATCGCATCTGTAATTCCTCCATTAAATAAGAAGTATGGCACAATCCCTATTTGCTGCTGTCCACCACGAACCAAACTGTCAATTTGCTCTTCCAAACTCGGCTTTACCGACCAATAAGCTGTCTGGGCACCGAGTTTGCTGGCGATTTGCTCAACAATCGAGTTACCTCCGGGGCGACGGCTGCCGTGAGATAATAAAATCCATTTTGGCAATAGCAAATTGGGGAGAAAAGTCACCTCTTGCATCTGACTTTTTACCAATTGTGTTAAGCCTGCTTCCTGGGAACCTAAATGCGGGCGCAATTCAATTTTTAGCTTGTCACCAAAAGTTTTTTGGGCAATTTCCACCTCTGCCGGTATGTCTTCGGCGACGTGAACTCCCGGCAATAAAAATACAGGCAGGATTTGCAATTTTGTCAGTCCCAGCGACAGGGTACGATCGCCAAAACTGCAAATTTGTTCGTGCAGCGGTGCGGGCCCGAGTTCTAAGGTGGCGGTTGCTACTGCGGGGAACGAGTCAGCCAAATTTTGAGACAGCAGTTGACCTAGGTTTTCCAAAGCTAGTTGGGGTCTGGGGTCGCGGCTGCCGTGAGATACTAATAAATAGGTCGATCGCAATTTCAATATGGATTTGATGTTAATATTCGATCCGGATCTCAAATAATTATAACACCGTAGGGCGCCTGACTTAAAAAATACTCAACACAAAACTCCGATATCCTAGGGTGCGTGACTGGAAAATTACTCAACACAGGGCTTAAATCTTGTAAGCCGCCCACCTTACAAAAGAAGGTGGGCGGCTTAAAGATTACTTAAAACAGGGCTTAAATCTTCTAAGCCACACACGCTAAACAACTCTCAAATTAACCTTTAGGAGCGGGATCTGCAATGTATTGGAAAGTAGGTTCCGAGTTCCAAGGACCGCGTTCATCCTTGCCATTTGTGGACAAGTTAAAGTAGAGATCCACAGTGGAATCTGGCGGAATATTGCCGAACATCGGATCGGTGAGTTTGCCCAGCGATTCCAGAGCTTTCATGAACATTTCAGTGTGAGAAATTTCGCGAGTCAGCAGAAACTGCAGGGTCTTTTTCGTTCCCATATCCGGTGCTAGTTTAATTAACTCTTCGTAGGTTTGGCGAGCTCCTGCTTCCGCACCAATATTAGCGCGCAAATCGCGCACTACATCGCCACCTTCGTTAACATAAGCACCCGTCCAAGCTTGACCTTGGCTATCCAGCAAGTGCGGGCCTACACCGCGCACCGCAAACAAAGTGCTTTTGTAAGCTTCTGTTTGGTCAACATTTTTGGTGTGAATTTCGATGAGTTTACCAACCATTTCTAAGTGGCTGAATTCTTCTATTGCAATATCTTGGAGCATATCCTTAATCCCTGCATCTTCACAGTGAAAGGACTGCACCCAGTATTGCAGAGCTGCTGTCAGTTCTCCGGTTGCTCCACCAAACTGTTCTAGCAGCAATTGGGCAAAACGGGGGTTGGCTTCGTCTACTGTCACCGCAGCCATTAATTGTTTTTTGTGAAAAAACATGGATCGATACCTCTTTTTAGTTCGGTTGTTAAAGTCTGAAGGATTGCAGACTTTATCTGTGTTCGCCTTCAGAATCCATTGTGCGACAAGCGATCGCACCGAGCCTCGGTCGATGGATACATCTATCGCGACAAATTTCTCTGCTTTCAGGTAGAGTTTAAATATGAAATTTTACTTAGTTAGTCGGTAGACCAAATTACAATTTAGAAGCTGCATTATTGTCGCACTCGGTTAATTTTGCAGACAGGGCATCGAGATGCCGCAGCCACTGAATGCCACCAACCCAACTGCGAGAGGGGAGGTGTCCGATTGGTGCTTGCTGACTAAATTTAATCTGCCCTAAAGTAGTAGTAGAATTGTAGGTTTGCCAATTGACCCGATCGCAAAATCTGATATAGTCTCCCTTAACGCTTTCATAAATCTCCTTTTGGACGCTGAAGCCAAACCGACCTTGACTGTAGTGCAACCAAAGGCGATCGACTGTTTGCAAATCTTCGCACGGTAGCTGGTAAATTTGGCTTATTTCTAGCTGAGTTCCCGGTGCCTGGGAAAGAGATTGACACATCAAGCCCCAAGTTTCGCGATCGGCTTCTTTCCACTTTTTGTTAGACAAAAAATCGCGCAGTTTGGTATAATCAACTCCCCGTGCAGAAATTAGGGTGGGATCGAGATTTGAAGTATTTGAAGTAACAGATAAGGACAAATTTTCTGCCGAATTGGGGACGGCATTTGTGGGTAAAATTGGACAATCAGGAGTTTGTAGGGCGCTGATATCGGTTGAGTTGTCGCTATTACCGAGAGCAGGAGCGATCAATTTTTGGGACGAAACCCAATTTTGATGACGAATATCTAAAGCTGCTTGGATATCTTGCAAAACTTCCGCAGCAAAACTGTACCGCTGATTGAGATGAGTTTGCAGCAATTTATCTAAAATTTCGCCTAAATCGTCGCTAATACTCGTGGCTTTGGGGAGAAACTCGCGCCACCACCAGCGCTCGTTGTTGCAGTCGTACATATCCAAGGGAGGAACTTGCGTCATTAGGCGAATGCAAGTAACACCTAAACTGTAAAGGTCACTAGCAGGAAATACTTTGCCGCGCATTTGTTCGGGAGCTACATAATCTTGACTGCCAATGAGCGTTGCTGGACGAAGCAAGGCTGAATCAGTCAGCAGTTTGGCAATGCCGAAATCGATCAATACGAGTTTGTTGTCTGACTGTCGGCGGATAATATTTTCGGGTTTGATGTCGCGGTGAACGACGCGCTTGTCATGGATAAATTGCAGCACCGGCAATAAGTCTTGCAGCAGTTGCCAAATTTGATTTTCATCGTAGACACTCTTGTCTAATTCTTGTTTAAGAGTCGGCCCGTCTATAAACTCTTGAACTAAATAAATATGACCTTCTTGTTCAAAGCAGGCTAATAATGTAGGGATTTGCGGGTGTTTTCCGAGTTCGTCTAAACGGACGCCTTCTTGCCGAAATAATTCAACGGCTTTGTTAAAAATTTTGGGGTCGCGGTCGTAAAAATAAAATTGCTTGACTGCACAGGGGGGTAGAGATGGGATGTCTTCATCAATTGCTAGGAAAGTTTTACCAAATCCGCCTCTACCTAAAAGTTCAATCGGGCGATATCGCTGTCTCAGCAACAGGTTAAAGCCGCAGTTTAAGCAAAATTTTGCGGTGTTGGAGTTTTGAGGATTTTGGCATTCTGGGTTGATACAGTAGCTCATATTGATTTTAGATTTTAGATTTTAGATTTTAGATTTTGGATTGCGGGGAAGAGTTTTTTTTAAGGAACCGCGAAGACGCGAAGCTGCGCGAGGGAAGAGAGAAGAGACAGAAGAGGAATGGTTGATAACTCATGCAGTGTGGAATAAGCTGTCCCGCTTCTTGCGTTGTATTTTTCGGGCGGGCGGGACACCCTACAAGCATTTCATCTGAGATTTTGCACCATTCTCAATCAGGCTTTTAGGGGCGGGCTAGATGAGCCCACCCTACAAGAAATTCATTTTTTGTGGAACAGGCATCTTGCCTGTTCTTGAGAATGGTGCAAGATGTGAGTTTTATCAAACTTGACTGTAAAATTTAGATGCCCCTGGGCTGATAAGGCTATTTTAATGCGCTGGGCCGAATCGGGACGCTGCCAAAGCGGCAGAATTGGGACGCATGACTGCTGGGGGCGGGATAATTGCCGATCGCGCCGACCGAAAATTGTGCTAAACTCCTACTGTGCTGGGAATTTAAGGCACAACCGATCTGTCCGGTTCAGGGACGTTCAGAAATATTTCAAAATTTTTTTGCTTTACCCCTAGACTTGTGCTGATATGTGATGCTATAGTTAGAAACGTTATGGCGAGTGTAGCCAAGTGGTTAAGGCAGTGGTTTGTGGTACCACCATTCGTGGGTTCAATTCCCATCATTCGCCCTTTTAATTCTGAACTGTTTAATTCGATCACCTCCAGGTGGGCTTCGGCAAACCTTAATCTTTGGGATTTAGCGGTTCTGTCGGCATCATTTGTGTCAACTTAACGTTAAAAGTAGTATAGGTCTGCTGTTTGACAGTTAGGGCTCGATCCCCCCTAACCCCCCTTAATAAGGGGGGGACAAGAGCGTCATCAAAGTCCCCCTTATTAAGGGGGATTTAGGGGGATCTAGACTCAGCGAAAAACGAGATTTCTCAGGGGTTTCCGGCTGGTTATTGACACCAATTTGTCGGCACAAGTTCCGATGTGCTAATCTTAAATCCAATCTAAAATCTAAAATCAAAATATGCCGTCTTTAGTAGCAGAAGATTGGGGATATAAATTTAGTGGCGATCGCACAATTAATAAGTTTATTCGCGATGTTGAAGGGGAAGCAGCTTTAGCGAAATATTGCGATTGGGAATGCAAAGAACGTGCGGAAATTCTGATGTCGGAGATAGCTGGGAAATCCCACAATCTCTTTTACGTGCGCCGCCAAAAGGTAAATGAGAGATATTCCGAAGAAGAAATCTGGGAATTGCTGCTTGCTACGGATGGAGATGATTTTGAATTACCCCAATTGTTGCAAAAAGCCGATCGCACTTTGCGGTTGTTAGCAACTGTACGCTGTGAAGACGGCATCGGGGGTTTAAAACTGCTGGATGCTGGCTTGGTGGCGGTTCCCAGAGGCAGAAAAGATGGGTATGCTTTGCCGATTCTGTTGCGACTTTTGGCTAACAGTAGATCGCCAATTCCTGTTAAGTCGATCGCGCGCGTCCAACAAATGCCATTTTGGGACAACAGACACATACCGACTACCGAACAGCTAAAAGTTTGGCACACTTTTTTAAATGTTGAAAAACGCATCGCCGAAGCGCGTCAATTTTGTGTACCTTTTCGCGGCCACAATTACGGTTCAGGCTTCAAAATCGTCACTTTTGAAATCGATCGTAATTCCGCAACTCTTGACGGCTACGAGGAAAATTCCTTAGAATTGGGCGACTTTCGCGAAAGGCTGAAAAAAGCCAGAAATGAAGAAATTATCCTGTTTGATTCGCCGCCCGGAAGCAGAAGCAGCCGAGACGGAGAGACATTGGGCAGCATCGCTGAAATTGACTTTGAACATGGTAAATTACGCATTAAGTTAGATGTTGATTTGGGCGATCGCATGGCGGGCGGCAGATATCAAATGCCCAAACAAGGATTCTTGTATTTTGAGGCGGCGGGCGATATCAGTCAGATCGAGCGCAAGAAGAAAGCTTTAAAAATGCTGACAGATGGCCGCGCTCAAAATCCCTATTTGAGTGAGTTTTTATTCGACTCTTCTCAGGCGAGACTGCCGGAAAAACTGATTAAATTGGATCGGGAAAACTTATTAAATCGCAATGCTAATGACGACCAACTTGCCGCCGTAGAAACGGCGCTTTCGGCGCGGGATTTAATTTTGATTCAAGGGCCGCCGGGAACGGGCAAAACGACTGTGATTGCGGAGATTTGCTATCAAATTGCCCGTCAGGGTGGCAAAACGCTCATTGCTTCGCAAGCAAATTTGGCTGTAGACAATGCTTTGAGTCGGTTAGTTCACAATCCGGCGATTCGGGCTTTGCGGAAGGGAAAAGCTCATAAGGTGCAGGAAGAAGGGCAGCCGTTTTTAGAGGAAAATGCGATCGGCACTTGGCTGCAAAATACGGCGACTGACTGCGAACAAAAGCTCTCGCAGCGCCAGACTAATGTCAAATCTTTGCGGCAGTTGGTGGCTGAATCAGAGCGATTTACCGCCTACTGTGCCGCCGAGAGAGATTTTTTTAATGAACTAAAACACCTGCACGACAGTCAAGCAAATATTGAGGAAAAGTGCAGTCAGCAAGCAGCAGCTTATGAAGAGATTTTAACCAAAAAAAGCGAGATTGAATCTCTAGTTACCGGGCTAGAAAATTTGCTGGATGCGCCGAAGGTTAACTGGGAATCTCCAGAAGTTGCCGAGTTTATGCCCCGACTAAAACCATATTCAGAAGGCAATGTTTTAGTAGAAAACTTTATGGCCAATGTTCGGGTTGCCGCCAGCAATGCTACTCAAATCGGCTTCGATCGCCCTGCTTGCGGCGCGTTTGGGATTGCGGTTTGGTTGCAGGAAACTGTAGCAGCGCAAATATCGGAATTTAAGACGGCATTCGATCGCGCTGATGATGTTTGTCACGCTATGTCAACGGTTGCGGAGTCGTTGCGGGTGTCGCGGCAGATGTCTGAGGCTGTCAATCAACTCGAATTGGGCGATCGGCAAAATCAGACACACCGCCACAATCTCGAACAGAAAATCAAGAATTTGGAACTGCGAAAAGCGGAAATTGCAGCCGTTGTCGTCGCCGTTGCACAGTGGATTGAGACAGCGGATACGGGGCTCTATGAAGTCGTGAAAACTTGCTGGGAAACGGGCGCAATGCTCACGGATGATATGGTAGAATTGCCCGCAGGATTGCTGAAAATTGCCCGATCGCTCAAATTGCCGATCGTGCCGCCCAAATGCAAAATCAATTTGCCCGATTTGGATCGGTTGCAAAAGGCGATATCCCACGAAGAAAGCGCAGGTTTTAAGGACATACAAGGGCAACAGTTCCGGTTTAGCGAGTTTTTGCACCTAAATTTGAGTCAAACGCCGATCCTGCTCTCTGCGGGCGATCGCGCCCAATGGCAACAACTAGCCAAAGACTTCGCCAGCTATTCTCAAGTCAGTCAAAGTCAGCGCAAATTCATCATCGAAAAAGCCGCCACTTTCTTAGCTAGCATTCAACAATTTTATAGTGAATCCTTGCAGCAAAATCATATCCAGGCTACCTTCGATCGCCTAGTCAAAGAATTGCTGCACAGTATCCTCGCCAATGCCCGTCAGTGCGTGGTTCCCCTGAAAACCGAAACCGAACAGCAGCTTATCAAACAGCAACAATTATTAGATAAAATCGGTCAAACCTTGAGCCAGCAGCAAATATCCGCCGCTAAACTTCAGGTAGAAACAGCGCAGCAAGAGGCGAACTTAAAAATTAGCCAAGTTACTAATTTGTTGCAAGCAATTATCCAACAGCCAAACGTACCTGAAAAATTGCGGATTTTAGCCGAACAATATCTCGCCCAAAAATCGAATATTTGGGAACAAGCGCAGCAGTTTGTCAAGCAAATTGAGGCTTGGAAAGCCAGCACGATTCAGCTTGAAAAATCCATTGCTGACCTCGATCCTTTTGGGGTTTTGGAGACAATCAAAAACACTCTTGACGAGGATTTATCCCCGCTGCAAATTGCGGCTGCAACTTCGCAGCAGCAACTCGCCGAACTTCAAACAGAATTGAGCGAAATTACCGCTCAACTGCAACAGCAACAACCGACAGCAGCATTAATTGTTGAGAGAAACTGGTGGGAGTCAGCATGGCAAACTATCCCGACTCAATACCAGCCCGAAGTTCCGAATACAGGATTATTCAGCGTAGCTTTTTTAAACAAAATTAAGCGTCTATTCAAAACGTGGCAGCGGAAATTAGAACAAGAAGAAACAGCACTAAATCGTTCTCAAAACTTTGTAACAGATTGGATTCAAAAACTCCGCAATCCATCAGAAAAAGACCGCAACGATTTAAAGCAAATTTATATTGACAATGCCAACGTAATCGGCATTACTTGCGTGCAGGCTGCTAGCTTCGATTTTACTAAAAACTTTCCCAGCTTTGATGCCGTGATTATTGACGAAGTTAGCAAATGCACTCCTCCAGAGTTATTAATCCCCGCTTTGAAAGGCCGAAAGTTAGTATTAGTGGGCGATCACAGGCAATTGCCGCCGATGTTTAATCAAAGTACGATCGACGATATCGCCGAAGACATCGGCTGTACCGGAGACGAACTTAGCTTCATAAAAGAATCTTTGTTCAAAGTTTTGTTTGAAAATGCCAGCGACAGCATCAAAAAAATGCTGACAACTCAATACCGAATGCACCCACAAATCATGGGCGCAATTAATCAGTTTTACCAGCAAAAGCTCAACTGTGGCATTCAGGAAGCTGACACCAAACGCGCCCACAGCCTCGCAGGTAAAATTATTCAAGAAAATAATCACATTCTGTGGGTGAAAACGCCGATCGGACAAGGGTTTGAAGAGGAAAAACAGGGTACTTCGCGGTTGAATGTCAAGGAGATTGATGCGATCGAGCGTTTGTGCGAACAAATGGAGACAGCTTGGCGGCCCAAAGTTGCTGACGGTGAACCACCAAAAGAAATCGGAATTATCACTTTTTATGCTGCTCAATTAAATGCAATTAAAGACAGAATCGAAGGCGAAAGATTCCCTGCTTTGAGCATCCGCACTGGTACGGTTGACATATTTCAAGGCATGGAAAGACCTGTAATCATTGTCAGCACAGTGTGCAATAATGTTAGGGGCGATATTGGATTTGCTAAGGAACCGGAACGGGTGAATGTGGCATTTTCCCGCGCTCAAGAATTGCTGGTAGTTGTCGGCTGCCATGATTTATTTACCCAACAAACAGGTACTGTCGGCAAAATGTATCAGGAAGTTTCAAAAACGGTGCGTCACTGCGGAGGTTTTGTAGATGTCTCTAGCGTCCTCAACTAAACCCATAGACTCGAATTTAAGTTCGCTAGCCGAACAAATTGAGCAACAAAATCCGGGTTTGTCAGTGTTGGCGGCGCGTCAATTCCGCTTCGCCATCCGGCAAACTCCGCTGGAGGTGGCGATTAGCGAACCGCGCGAGTTTAACGTGTTGGAAGAGTTCATTTTGCGGGCGGGCGTTGAGTTTGAACCTGCACCCACTTTGAAGGAATTGGCGGATTTGCTGGGGTTAGACGAGATTTTTGTGAAGACTACGGCGGCGACTCTGGTTAGTTTGGAAAGCTTGGAGGTGGCGGAAAATGGGCAAATTGCGATCGCCCCGCAAGGTAGAGATTTTTTCGAGAAAGGTGCGGTTAGTCGATCGCAAATTCAATCAATTTATGCCATTTCCGATCCTTTAAATCAAACTCTTACCTTTAAATTCGATGCCTTAGCAGTAGCATCGGTCAACTTGCCAGATTTAGCGGATTTAGTCTCGCTAGAACATAAAATTACCGACCTTGCGAATTTAACTCTAGCAGAAGTCCAGCCGTTAATTCAAGATTCCGGCTTAGGAATTCACGTCCCCCAAAACGGCAAAATTGTCTCTGCTTGCGATGTCGTCGGCGACGATTTAGATATTTGGCAAACAGTTTCGATTTTTGTGTTGCTAGATGCGATCGAAAATAAAACTACTATTCAAGTCAGACAAGGAAAACAAATATTAGAAACAGCTTCAGACCGACTCAACGAACTTGAATCTCAGCAAAAACTTTCCTTAAATGACTTGTGCAAATTAACCCCCGACATCGCACAGCAAGAATCAGAGACAATCCCCCTCCAGAAAACTCCTCAAAAGCCATCTAAGAAGAAATCCAAGAAAACGATATGATAAGCACTACACTCCTGATTAACTTAAAAATTAAAACTATATAGAAAATTAGGATGGCACCGATTGACAGTATACCGCGATTTTGGTATAATTAATACTTGTTTGCAATCGCGCTGAGAATTTGTCTGTGTCTGCCAAAGATACTTTCCACGAATCCGTAAAGCGAGCCCTTCAAAAAGAACAGTGGGTGATTACTGCCGATCCACTAAGGTTTAAGTTTGGCAATGTTAAATTTCAGGTTGATTTGGGAGCAGAAAGGTTAGTCGCAGCGGAGCGAGGAGGGGAGAAAATTGCAGTCGAAATCAAAAGCTTCCTCAATCCTTCTGTAATTACAGACTTTTATGCTGCATTGGGACAATTTCTCAGTTATCGGTTAGGGCTGGCATCTGTTGAACCCGATCGGAAATTATACTTGGCAGTACCAATTGACGTGTATAGAACATTTTTTCAGTCTGAGTTTACTCAAGCTGCGGTACAACAGTATCAGGTATTGCTAATCGTATACGATGCAACAAATGAGGTAATTGTACAATGGACAAACTAGCTCAATATCGTCAGTACGTTCAGACATTAATGAGCCGTTATGCCGAAGATGATGTTTCAGATGATGAAGTCGAAGTGCAACTAATTTTAGACACAGAGCGAGATCATTATCAGTGGATGAATGTCGGCTGGGAACACTTAACCCGGATTTATCAAACCTTCATTCACATTGACATCAAAGATGGAAAAATCTGGCTTCAACAAAATTTGACTGAGGAAAATCCTGCGGAGGAATTAGTTGCAATGGGAGTACCGAGAGAGGATATTATTTTGGGATTGCAACCCCCCTACAAACGGCAGTATACTGACTACGGCGTAGCGTAAAAAATTAAGCTAAAAAAAACAGAATACTCAGATACCCGGCTTCTTCAAGAAGTCGAGTATCTACTTCGCCCTACTAAGCGTTAACGCATTTCAGCATCCGCAAAGTAGCCGCCGCGTAATTCCGTTTTGCAGAATCATTCGGAGCAAACCGATCGCCAATTTGGTTAACAGCAGAAGCAACAGAACAATCTTAGCGGGTGACAAGGCACCTCTAGTCTAAACAGGACAAAGGTTTGAGAGAATGGTAAGGTAAAAAAATAAGGAGC
>NZ_JAUBPU010000127.1:0-2643 GCF_036700885.1 Microcoleus sp. S13_B4 | reverse complement strand
GGTTTAACTGCTTATCAATCTATTCAACAAGCTCTCTCTATTGATGGCTCCATTTTTTCCCCTAGTTGAGCAATTACACCAAATCTATTGCTTGGAGACATTTTTTATGAAGCACCTACCTTTATTCGCTCACATTCCCCGATTGTCAAATTTTTTAGAAGCTTTCAAAAAACACTTTTTTAGTGTACCGTTTTTAGCTCCTTTCAACATTCTGACTGTTCTGATTTTGGGCGGGCTGAGCGTATACGGCAAACTCAACCACCAGGGAGACGGAGTTGCACGTTTGTTTAGGGATCCTTTTAATTACGTGTTCCCTTACGAAGGCCTTCTAACGGGAGTTTCCGAAATCCTGTGGTGCATCCCAGTCGCAATTTGTGCATTTACTTTCGGAGTGTTGCGCCAGAAAGATCCACGCAGTCGAGCGGGGATATTCTTATTTTTTAGTGCTTTACTAATGGGAGTTTTTTTCCTGGATGACAGGTTTCGGATGACTTTGATTCTTTCTACTTTGGGAATATCTAAAAAATTAGTTTATTTGTGTTATGGTAGTGCTGTTTTTTTTTACGGAGTTAAGTTTTGGCGATACATCAAAACCACTCCTTACCTGTCATTAGTCGCAGCATTCCTATTGTTGGCTATCTCGCGGTTTGCGGATCCTTTAAAATTGCCAAGTGAAGGAGTACACGAGATATTAGAAGATGGCATTAAATTATTAGCTCTTCTGAATTTAGCCATGTATTTTTGGCACGTATGTCATCAAGAAATCTGGCGACATTTACGGCAAATCGAAGATCGTTGATCGCCTCGATTACATTACTATATAAAAAGCCGTTTCTGAATTAGGGTATCACTAAACAACGTCGGCGATCGCCTAAGCTGATACGCATTTAAATTGGGATTTTTGAAGCCTAGACTGCTTGCACCCTGGCTTTCAGGCAAAAAATTTAAATGCTGAACAGCTTACGACCAAAATAATGTCTTTAATTTTGATAGGGCATCGGAAGATTAGCAAATTTTAGATAGTGAATTAATAATCCAAGGGAATGTCTGAGCAACTTGCTGCCTGATGTAGAATAACAAAAAGTTTTTCCTATCAAACGAGCTATCAGGATGTGTTAATATTGTATTTACGCGCCCAACACTTCAGCAGCGCCCTAACTGATGTAGCAAAGGATTCATAGGCTTTAACTATTTTTTTACGAAACTCGATCGCATAAATTTTCATTTTTTCTGCTTCTCTACCGAATGCAGCGTACTAAATATACATGAAAGAGGCTGTATTTTTACGGCACAGTGGGTAACGCCTCGGAAGAGATTGTTAAAAAATATATTGAAAACCCTGGGGGGGTAACAACCAGCCTGAAACCCATACCTTTGTAAGGATTGAGCCAATGTGTGCTAAAAAAAAATAGGCAGCATAATTGTTACACGCTTGCCTATCTCCAAAATAATGATACCAACATTCTACCTCATTCATTTAAAAAAACAACTAAGTTCAGCTCAATTTAAACTGATTGGAATCTTGCTACCCTTGATACAATCAGAAAAACAAGTGAGATTAGAACGGCTCTCCCGGGTGCGATTCGTTCAGTCGAAACCGAGTAATCGGGGGATGACTGGCCTCTATAAGGTAATCCATCAGGATTGAGTTCGCACTTTAATCCCTTATAGACGACAACTTTATAACCTTGCAGGTGAGCGTTAGTATCCTAGAAATCGTTAAGCCCTGCCCCTCAGACGTAGAGGTGAAAGCATATCCCCCACTGTAGCGACTAGCCCTCAATCGGTGAAGCGGGGATAAAAGCGGAAAGAACTACTAGCCTAAAGTGGTATCCCGTGAGCAAGTTCCTACGGATAGCGAAAGCGAAGTCACTGCTTAAATCATCGTTACGCCGAACCAGCGAAATAAGGCTTTATGCGCTGGCAGTCCCAAAAAGGGCATTAGTATAGGGTGGTATGAGAATCCGGATCGGCGGCATACCTACGTTACCCAAAAACTCGGTGAACAAGGTGACATCCTAACGGAACAAACCAATGGTTATGAGGAACGAAGTAACCCACCTGATTACTCTCGGAGAGGTCGAATACTTCGAGCAGTCAGCTAAGACGAAACATCTGGATTTCCAGGTAACAGGTGGCAAAGATTGAGTCAGAAGCCAACGCCTCATTGTAATGGTGAGGATATGCTAACTGACTCACGATAATACGGATGATATAGCTACAAGTAGCAATGAATATGTTATGAACACGGCAGAAAAACCGATATATAAATGGAACGATATCAACTGGCGAAAGCTAGAGCGTAACGTTTTTAAATTGCAAAAGCGGATATATCAAGCGTCTAATCGGGGTGATGTCAAGCTAGTACGCCGACTCCAGAAACTGTTGATAAGTTATTGGGCAGCAAAAGCATTAGCGGTTCGTCGGGTAACCCAGGGTAAGCGCATCTAATTTGGTAGTTAAAAATACAGATAATTTGGTACATTTATATAATCACAGATATCGTTTGAGGAGCGGAGATGTTATCTAGTAGACTGGTGAGTACAAAGTTTCGATCTTACTTAGCAGGTCGGTCTTATGGCATCAGGTTTCACCTCTGACAAACACAGGATTAAAAGGTCAAAAAAATTGAGTATAGCTCAG
>NZ_JAUBPU010000126.1:0-2708 GCF_036700885.1 Microcoleus sp. S13_B4 | reverse complement strand
TTTAACAATGTATGAAGAGGAGTACAAGTAAACATGTTGTAAATCAACTTCTTCGTGCTGTCAGAAAAATGCTATGGGAGCATAACACTTATGCGATAAGTAGAAATACTCAGGAATACCCTACCCCTCATTAGTCCATAATTAAATATGTTTACCACTCTCGCAAAATTATGAATCCAGAGAAACAAAGAAAGCTGCAAGAATATACCAGAGCAATTGCTGAGATTTTATATACAGAAGCTGAATCTGAACAACAGTTGACGCTCGAAAGTATAGAAAAAACTATTCAGACACAGCTTCAGCAGTATGTCAGTCCCGAAATTGCCGCTTTTTTTTCAGCAATCAACAGGAACAACTTCCGGCAGAACCAGAAAACTTACCAGTACATTAGGGATACTAAAAATTAGTGAAAAACAAGCTAAAATACTCGGAGTTAAGCCCTGCACAAGAATTAGTCCACATTTAGAACAATGTTGTCTGAGATTAAGTGCCAATATGTCATACGAGCAAACGGCAGTAGATTTAGAATACATCACCGGTGTCCAAACCAATGCCATGTCACAACGCCTGATTAGTCCATCGGCCAGAGTTTCAGTTGCCGATAGTCACAGAACTAATTGAAGAATTATGTGTAGATGGAGGAAAAGTTAGATTAAGAACGGCACAGGGACTAGAATGTATCTACAAAGACTATAAAGCAATGCACACCAACAGCGGATTAATCGCGGTTTATCAAGATAATATTGGGCTGATTAATTGGGTCAACAGTCAACCCATCGCTAAGATTGTAACCTGTCTGGGAGATGGACATGATGGAATTTGGAATATTATCGCTTTAGTTGCCCCAAATCGACAACGCCGAGAAATCCTTGACTGGTATCATCTGATTGAAAATCTGAATAAGGTTGGCGGCTCACAACGAAGAATCAATGAAGCCGAAGCTTATTTATGGATGGGACAGGTAGAAAAAGCGAAACAACTTTTTGCAAATCTGACAAAAAAAGCCGCACATAATTTCTGCGTCTATCTCCACAAACACCGAACACGCATCGTTAATTACCACTATTATCAGTCAAATAAGATTTGTTCGATTGGCTCGGGTGCTGTGGAATCAGCAATCAAACAAATTGGTCGTCGTATCAAAATTTCTGGCGCACAATGGAATGAGCAAAATGTCCCGCAAGTCTTGGCTCATCGAGTAGCTTACTTAAATGGAATGATTGGTGTCAATCTCAAAGCAGCAGCTTAAATTATCATCAGTATTTATACTGAGCACATAACTGTTATGCTCCCAAATGCTATTATGTGTGCTATCGCTTTCGCGTGGCTTTACTGAACCATATAATTAGAGTTCATTCGATCGTGTGTTCTCTGTTTGACCCTCATGAATGAGTGTCAGTAACATCATACCTCATATTTCTGAGAAAGGCTATATGTTGCAAGATTCATCATCCAACCAAACATCGCCGAATGTTTTAACCAACCAAACCTTTGAGGGCGATCGCGAAGCAGTCCGTCACGTCATCATCGGTTCGCCGCTGGGGGTACGGCGAACTATCCACCAAATGCACGCATTGCGCTACGAAGAAGCTGTTCGTTGGACTCATCCGATCGCCATTCCCGACAATCGCATCATTATTACACCCGAACAGGGAGAAATCATGGGGAGCATCCCGCTTTTTAACTAAGCAGAAATACCTAGCTTGATGTCGTTATTTAAATACGCACATCTCAGTCTTAAAATTTGAGGCACATTTTTTTCCTTCCACTGTGCACCTACAATCTTAATTCTTGCTCCAATTTGTTTAATTAAAGACTCTACAGCTCCCGAACCAATGTCAATACCCTGATGCAAGATACAGCAATTTCCAGGTTCATGGAGTACGGTTGCAAGGGTTTGTCAACCATTTTGGTAAGTGTTTGGGAGTAAGGTGTACTCTATTTCCCTGGAATCTGCTGTAATTCTGGTAATCTGGGATTCTTGACTGATGTTTTCGCAGATATTTCTGGAACTTTTCACTTTCTTTACTCGTAACCCCTACAAATTCGGCTATAGCTTCTACTGTTGACCCTTGCCACAGTTGATTCTGCGCTCTCCTCAGTCGTTTGAGCGAACCTCTTACCCTATGTAAATTTTCTATCAAATGATACCAATCTAGTACCTCTCTTCTTTGCTCTATAGTCCCAATTTGATTAAACAGATTCCACACTCCATCATGACCATCTCCCAAGCAGGTTATCGCTTCACTTTGAGGTTGGCTATTTACCCATGCCACTAAATCTGGATTATTTTGGAAAAAAGCTGCCCCTACAAAGGCGATGTACCTTAACTGCCTTATAGTTCCTCCAGATACTTTCTTCTCCTTCATGAGTTCTCAGTCTGACATTTCCTCCGTCTATACTCAATGCTTCTACTTGTTTGGTAGCTTGAGCCGAGGAGAATTCGTAACGCTCTAATAGTCGATGTTGTGTACTGTGCGGTACATAAATCCCTGTCAACATTTTGAGGTCTCTCTCGGCATTGGCAAAAGATTCATTTCCCACTAATAATAAACAACATTTTTCCAAATTAGGACTCAGGCGACTTCCCTTCTTTACTCCCAACCTTTGGGCTTGTTTACTCGATAGAGTGGGTGCATCTCACTTTGGCGAATATGTCGCAAAAGGGTTAAAATGGAAAAGCTAGTAAAATTGCCAAAAAATATGAG
>NZ_JAUBPU010000081.1:0-21515 GCF_036700885.1 Microcoleus sp. S13_B4 | reverse complement strand
ATCGAACATTTATGGTGGGAATTAAAGGCATGGCTCAGGAGATTTGTACCTCGAAGTGTACAGATTGTGGAAAAACTCTTGGAATTGGGAGTGAAATTATGTTCAAGTAAGCAAATCGAAAATTATTTTGCTCACTGCTGTTACTGTACCTCTTAGTCACGCAAAGTGCTGTATTAACGACACTACCCTAGCCAGGGCGAGATATTTCTTACCTTTATGGTGTTTAAGCACAAACAGCTTTATTTGTGTTGGTAAGTCACTTGGCAGAAACGATCGCCCTGACTCAAGCATAACCAATCGAAAAGGCGATCGCGACTCTCAACTAATCTTTTTAGCTACGTATTCAACAAGTGCGATCGCCTTCCCCTTTTGCAGTCCTATTTCATAAATATCGAGATTCTTTATAGTTTTATTCTCATGCCAGATCCAGGATTTTTTGATGATTATCATTGTCTAAATTAGTACATAAAATTTTCTATGCTTTCGCATTTACTTAACCCACGCACTCCAAAAAAAAACGGGTTTTTAATCAAATCTGTGGATAACAACAATGATTTATTTTAGTTTACTTAAACAATCACTCAATTCTCTTACCAACCATTCTTTCTCAGCTTGTGGCAAAAATAAGCCAAAACAATAGTTACGCGACTTGGCGCGAATCCGGCAAAAACTAATCGATTTTTTGAGCAATGGCAGATGAATTCCGCTCAACTTTACCCGCTGGATATCTTGAGAACTGATTTGAATTGGTCTGATGAATAGACGAGAAGCAATCCTACTACACAAGCACCTACACAACCACATCAAAGCATAAAATAGGGTAAATGTTGTTATAGCCAGGAATGATATAACGAAAAATCTCCAAAATAATGTAAGTAGCCAATCGGTTGTAGTGTATTCACAAGACAAGCTAGATAGAACAAATCCCAGAATCAAAGAGAATGGAAGTAAAAATTTATAACTCAGATGAATGAACTGGAAAAACCACTTGAGTTTGCTAGGTGAACGATCGGGGTGTATCTTGATTAATAACCACCGTTTAGTGTCAATTAAAGTAATTCGGAATTGGGGCGATCGCTGAAACATTTTGTCGGAATTAATCCCCCTTGGTTGTTCCCCTCGCAGCGCTGATAAAGCATCTTTTGCTGAGTGAAATCTATCTTCAATTGCGGGTTCAATTATCTTCTCTAACCAGTCCGAAAACTCTGCAGAAATAGAGACGATCTCGCGGAATTTTACCTTCAGCTTTTCTCTGGGTAAATCCGATGGAAATTTCTGGGTTAACAAGAAAATTAGCGTTGTTCCCAATCCATACAAATCTGTTGATAATACAGCTTTTCCTCGGAATTGTTCTGGTGCCATGTAACCGTAGGTTCCGGCAACGGTACTGCCTCCAGTAACGGTATGGTGGTAAGTATTTTGAACTGCGCCAAAATCAACTAGGAATACTCGCCCATTTTTTTGCAGAATAATATTTTGAGGTTTAATATCTCGGTGGATAGCAGCAGGTAACAGCGATTGCAGGTAAGCTAGAATTTCTAGCAATTGATAGGCGATATGACGAACTTGCGCTTCATTTGGTTTCCAGCCATTTTCTATCAACTGTGCGAGAGATTTTCCCGGTGCGAGTTGTTGGGCGATATAAAAACAACGATCTTGGGAAGTATCAACTTGAAAGTAGTCAATGTAGCGAGGAATTCCCGGATGATTCAATCCCGATAAAGTTTTTGCTTCTCGTTCAAATAACTCGATTTTCTTCCATTCAGTTGTCAGGCGCAGGGATAAAGCTTTGAGTGCAACTTTTTGATTGCTGTTTAAATCTACAGCAGCATAGGTAATCCCAACTCCACCCTGCCCTAATTTACCGATTATGCGATATCTTTCAGCAATGATTTTTTCCGATCGTTGTAGTGTTTTCATATTTTTGTGCCTGGGTTGATTTTAGATAATTAGTCTGTTGCGCCGCGAGATCTGAGTATTTTTGCTGCTGGGTCTCGGTCGGGGTTCCAGTTGGTTTCTGCTATCTTTAGCGGCGTGTCGCCATCGCAGTTTGTAGCGTCAATTTTTGCACCTTTAGCAATCAGTAATTTTAAGATTTCTACAGTGCCATAATGTGCTGCTTTGTGGAGTGGAGTTGTGTTACACATATCTCTATTATTAACATCTGCACCGTTTTTAATTAGCAGTGCAGCAATATCATTGTGTCCGATCGCGATCGCTTGATACAATGGAGTTTGACCGTCCGCATTTCTAGCGTTAACCCTTGCGCCATTAGCAAGTAGCAGTTCAGCGATATCTTGATAGCCTCGATCGACAGCAAGATGCAGGGGAGTTTGAAGCAAGTTATTTTTGGCATTAACGAATGCACCTTTGGCAATGAGTTGTTTGGCTACATCCTCAAGTTTGAAATCGACAGCGATATGCAGTAAAGTTCTGCCTTCTTTGTCTTCACTATTAACATCTGGGTTTTTACTAATTAGCAGCGCCACTGTATCCTGAAGTTTCAGGTCTACGGCGATATCCAGTGGAGTTTTTCTTTGATTATCCTGGATATTAATTTCTGCACCTTTAGCAATCAGCAATTTTAAGATTTCTACAGTGCCATAATGTGCGGCTTTGTGCAGTGGAGTTGTGCCAGATTCATCTATATTATTGACATCTGTACCGTTGTTAATTAGCAGTGCAGCAATCTCATTGTGTCCGATCGCGATCGCTCGATACAATGGAGTTTGACCGTTCGCATTTCTAGCGTTAACCCTTGCGCCATTAGCAATTAGCAGTTCAGCGATATCTTGATAGCCTCGATCGACAGCAAGATGCAGGGGAGTTCTTTTTTCCCTATCCAGAATCGCAACATTTGCACCGTCTTTAATTAGCTGTTGTACCAACTCCTTAAAGCCTATTTTGACTGCGTTATGTAATAAAGCTGTACTCTTGCCATTTCGGGCATTGTCTTCTTTGATGTTAATTTTTGCGCCTGCGGCGAGTAGTATCTTTGCTATTGCCTTCGATCGCGCCGTATGTAGAGGAGTCATGCCATTTTTGTTTTTGGCATTGACATCCGCACCTTTAGCAATCAGCAACTTGGCCATTTCAGGCGATCGGGCAAAGAACAGAGGAGTTTTATTAAAATATTGACTTCCTGTCCAGGCGTTAATATCTGCACCATTAGCAATTAGCATCTGTGCTACTTTTATGCGATCCAACATAGCAGCAAAGTGTAATGGGGTATAGCCATCTGTACCCTTAGCGTTGACATCTGCACCTTTGGCAATTAGCGTCTGTGCCACTTTTATGCGATCGGATGCCGTAGCAACGTGTAATGGGGTATGGCCATATGAATCCTTAGCGTTGACATCTGCACCTTTGGCAATTAACAATTCTGCCACCTCTTTTGAGCCAGCCAAGTGTAGTAAATTCTCGTCGTTCTTTACCCTGCTATTGGCACTAATGCCAAGATCCAGATAATGCCTAACAGTTTTAGTATCTCCCTGTCTGGCAGCCTCGACAACTGCATAGGGTGTAAATCCAATCCGGTTGAGGATGGGATATTTAAAGTGATTAAAAACAGCAACAGCAGCAACAGCAGCAATTCCTATTTTGAGGCGTTTTTTCCATTGCGTCGGATTGGATTTAACGCTAACTATTCGAGGATTGCGAAGAGATTCAAGCGCTTCTTGTGCCGATTGAAAGCGGTTTTCTAAATCTGGCGTGATCGCTTTTTCTAACCAATCGGCAAATGCTGCTGAAATCTGAATTTGAGAGCGAAAATCTTCCTCTAGTATATTTGTTGGTAATTCGGCGGGGGAACGGTGGGTTAGTAAATACAACAATGTCGCTCCTAAACCATATAAATCTGTTGCAGGTACGGCTTGTCCGAGAAATTGTTCGGGAGCCATATAACCATAGGTTCCAACTAGGGTACTTCCTCGCATTAAAGTATTATAATAAGTGTTTTGCACTGCTCCAAAATCTACTAAGCAAACTTCCCAATCTTTTGGTTTGTGGGAATTAATGGGGGATTTAAAAACAATATTTTCTGGTTTAATATCCCGGTGGATAACGGGTGGTGTCTGTGAATGGAGATAAACTAAAATCTCCAAAATTTGTGTGGCAATGCGTTGAATTTCGGGTTCAGAAGCGTGCCAGCCACTTTCGACTAAGCTTGCTAGAGATTGCCCTTGGGCCAGTTCTTGTACTATATAAAAACAACGGTTATCGGGAGTATCGACATAAAAATAATCCAAATAAAGCGGAATTCCCGGATGATTCAATTTTGATAAAACATTGGCTTCTCGTTCAAATAGTTCCAGGACTTTCCAGTCATTCATTTTCTGTAAAGACAAAGCTTTGAGTGCGACTCGCTGGTGTGTTTGGAGGTCAACGGCTTCATAAGTTGTGCTACTACCGCCTTCTCCGAGTAGCTTTTTAATTTGATAGTGTTTGACTAAGTTATGGGGAATTTGTTCAACAATATCCATAGCATTATCCTGGGTTGATGAGTACCAACAAAAATTTTATATTTGGGTTTTAAAAACACAAATTTTGAAAATTTATGCAATGTAAATTGAGTGTTTGAGTATATTTCAAACAAGTCAATAGAAAAGTCAATGACGGACTCTGTATATTTGCTTAAATTTCAATTACCGTATTTCTATGGATAACTTACCCAGAATTTTGGAGTGTCATATCACCTTTGGCGAAAATTTACGTACGGGATATTGATCGTAATCGAACCGATAATCATAGCCGACGCGATCGTAAATGCCTGCAAGCAATTCCGGCAAATTAACAATAGGTTCTACATCTTCTTCGCGCAAAGGAAGTTGTCGGTCTTTTTGAGATGCTAGCCAACGTTCGTAGGCTTCTCTATCGCCACTTTTTCTCTCAGCGCCCTCTGCGTCCTCTGCGGTTAATCAAAAAAAGTAGTGATTTTGGATACAATTCGCGACTCAACAGTCGATCGAACTCCTCAATTTTCGATGCGGATCTAAAATTCACCTAAAGTTCGACGCCCTTTGGCAAAACCCTCCCTAAGATAGAAGTTAGGGGACGATCGGTCTAATAGCCGATACAGGCGCAAGTGTCAAGCACCTGAAAATCCCAAACTCAGAGCCGCAAGACAGGGAGGTTATCAATATCATGGTACAAGCGCCGACAGGGGAAGCCCGACTGGGCCCGATCGATCAGGTGCAAGCCTTAGACCGAGATTGCACGACTCTCTCCCGTCACGTACTCCAGCAACTCCACAGCTTTTCAGCAGATGCTCAGGATCTCAGCGCTCTGATGAATCGCATCGGGCTGGCGGCCAAGCTGATCGCCAGGCGACTTAGCAGAGCCGGATTAATGGCAGATGCCTTGGGGTTTACAGGGGCTACGAACGTGCAGGGAGAATCCGTCAAAAAGATGGATATCTATGCCAATGAAGTCTTTATCTCGGTATTCCAGCAAAGCGGACTTGTCTGCCGCTTGGCTTCCGAGGAAATGGAAAAACCCTACTACATTCCCGAAAACTGTCCGATCGGACGCTACAGTCTGCTCTACGACCCCATAGACGGTTCTTCCAATCTTGACATCAATCTCAATGTCGGCTCCATATTCAGCATCCGCAAGCAAGAGGGGGACGATGAAGACGGTTCTGCTTCCGACTTGCTGCAACACGGACACAAACAAATAGCGGCCGGCTACGTGCTCTACGGCCCCAGTACCATGCTGGTTTATTCGATCGGTCAGGGCGTTCATTCCTTTACCCTCGACCCCAGTTTGGGCGAGTTTATTCTAGCTAACGAAAACATTAAGGTTCCCGAACGCGGCCCGATTTACAGCGTTAATGAAGGCAACTTCTGGCAGTGGGAGGAATCTTTGAGAGACTACATTCGCTACGTACACCGCAGCGAAGGCTACAGCGCCCGGTACGGCGGGGCTTTGGTGGGAGATTTCCACCGGATTTTATTTCAGGGAGGCGTGTTTTTGTACCCGGGAACGGTGAAAAACCCGGAAGGCAAATTGCGCTTGCTCTACGAATCGGCTCCTTTGGCGTTTTTGATGGAGCAAGCCGGCGGGCGTGCCAGTACAGGCATTCAAGACATCTTAGACGTTGTGCCGACCAAGCTGCACGAGCGATCGCCCTTAATTATCGGCAGCAAAGAAAATGTAGCGATGGTCGAGTCTTTTATTCAAGATCGATCGCGCAATCCTAGAACAGTCCAAGAGTGAAGGAAGTTCGGCAACGGATTGTGTAACGGATGTAACGGATGTAACGGATGTCAGGAAGAAGGAAGAGGGTTTTAACTTATAACTTTCGACTCCCAATTACCAATTCCCCATTGCCAATTTTCAATTTTCAATTTCCAATTTCCAAGTCCCAATTAACAGCTATCAAATTGTAGGAGTTACAGTAATGACAGCAACACCAACGAATCACCTGTTAGAAATCAAAGAAATTGGCCAAAGTATCTGGATGGACAATTTGACTCGCGATCTGATCAAGTCCGGCGAACTCAAACAGATGATTGAAAGTAGGGGACTGCGCGGGATTACATCTAATCCGGCTATTTTTGAGAAAGCGATCGCGGGTAATGTGATTTACGACGCTGATATCGAAGCGGGCATCCGGGCGGGCAAATCTGTAATGGAGATTTACGAATCTCTGGTATTTGAAGATATCCGCAACGCTTGCGACATCTTCGCCCCAGTTTACGCAGAGTCGAAGGGTTTGGACGGCTACATTAGCATTGAAGTGCCACCGACGATCGCCAACGACACAGAAAGCACGATTAGCGAAGCCATACGCTATTACCAAGCCCTCGGCAAAGAAAACGTGATGATTAAGATTCCGGGAACCGCTCAAGGTTTGCCCGCAGTCGAGCGAGTCATCAGCGAAGGCATTAACGTTAACGTGACTTTACTGTTCTCGGTTGACAGCTACGTTGAAACCTTCTGGGCTTACATTCGCGGTTTGGAAGCGCGGGCGGCTAAAGGTTTGGATATTAGCAATATTGCTTCTGTTGCCAGTTTCTTCTTGAGCCGGATCGACATTAATATCGATGGCAAGATTGACGAGAAGCTCAAAAATGTCACAGATATTTCCACAAAAGCTAGACTGGAAGCGGTGAAGGGGAAAGTGGCGATCGCCAATGCGAAGATAGCTTACCAGAAGTATAAAGAGATCGTAGCGAGCGATCGCTGGCAAGCATTAGCGGCCAAGGGAGCGAAAGTACAGCGCTTGCTGTGGGCTTCCACCAGCACCAAAAACCCCAACTACAGCGATGTCATGTACGTCGATGAACTAATCGGCCCCGAAACTGTTAACACTTTGCCGCCGAACACCGTTGAAGCTTGTTTCGATCACTGCGATGTCGCACCCCGGATTGAGAACAACGTTGCAGAAGCTTACACGCTGATCGAAAGTCTCAAAGATCCCGACATCGACATCAACTTGGACCAAGTGATGGCAGACTTGCTCTTGGACGGGATTGATAAATTCGTCACCCCGTTCCAATCCCTGATGGATTCCTTGCAAGAGAAAGTCCAGAAGTTGTCACCCGTCGCTTAGGCAGATATCTGTATCCTGAAAGGCAGAAGCATTTAGGAATCGGAATAGATAATTATTTGGGTTCTTAAATGCTGAGTTTTAAATTCTCTCTAGGAATTTTGAGATTAATGGGTGTCAGAGTTCCTAGAGAGCAAAATCATCTGCCTCCTCTAGCAGTATTAAGAATCGATTAATTCTCTCACCCAGCAACTAGCAGAAATGACCGCAAACTATCATGGTGTCTTGGCAGGGTTAACACCACTAGAACAAGGAAAATAAATAATGGTAACGCTACTTGAAAATCCACTGCGGGTCGGTTTGCGAAAAGAACGGGTGCCGGAACCACAAATTCTGGTAATCTTCGGAGCTTCTGGGGATCTCACCCAGCGCAAACTGGTACCTGCAATTTATCAGATGAAGCGCGATCGGCGCTTGCCACCGGAAACTACCGTGGTGGGAGTAGCCCGCCGCCCTTGGAGTCACGATTACTTCCGAGAGCAAATGCGCGAAGGCATTGAAGAATTTGGCGGCGGCATTGGCAGTGAAGAATTGTGGCAAGATTTCGCTCAAGGTTTGTACTACTGTCCGGGCGACATTGACAACCCGGAAAGCTATCAAAAACTCAAAGCTTTCTTAGCGGAGCTCGACGAAGAAAGGAGAACTCGCGGCAATCACATATTTTATCTATCAGTTTCCCCGAACTTTTTCCCAGAAGCAATTAGGCAACTGGGCGCTGCTCAAATGCTGGTAGACCCAGCAAAACACCGCTTGGTAATTGAAAAACCCTTCGGCCGCGACTTGAGTTCGGCAAAAGCTCTCAACCGAGTCGTGCAGCAGGTTTGCCAAGAACAGCAAGTTTACCGAATTGACCACTATTTGGGTAAAGAAACTGTTCAGAATTTAATGGTGTTCCGGTTTGCTAACGCGATTTTTGAACCACTGTGGAACCGGCAATTTGTCGATCACGTACAAATTACAGTTGCAGAAACAGTAGGCGTAGAAGACCGGGCGGGTTACTACGAATCCTCTGGGGCGTTGCGGGATATGCTGCAAAACCACTTGATGCAGATTTTCTGTCTGACGGCGATGGAACCGCCGAACTCGCTCGACGCTGACAGCATCCGCACCGAAAAGATGAAAGTTCTGCAAGCAACTCGCTTGGCAGATTTGAATAACTTGGAGTTCTCAGCGATTCGCGGTCAATATTCCGCAGGTTGGATGAAGGGCAAACAGGTGCCCGGATATCACGATGAGCCGGGGGTTGCTCCCAACTCGACAACGCCGACTTTTGTGGCGATGAAGTTTATGATTGACAACTGGCGCTGGCAGGGAGTGCCTTTCTACCTGCGAACCGGCAAACGGTTGCCGAAAAAAGTTAGCGAAATTGCGATTCAGTTCCGCGAAGTGCCGCTGCTAATTTTTCAGTCCGCTGCCCAACAAACTACTCCGAACGTTTTGACTATGCGCGTGCATCCGAACGAGGGGATTTCGCTGAGGTTTGAGGCGAAAATGCCGGGGCCGGATTTGCGGACGCGGACGGTGGATATGGATTTCAGTTACGGTTCTTCCTTTGGGGTGACATCTTCGGATGCTTACGATCGACTGTTAATTGATTGTATGCTGGGCGACCAAACTTTGTTTACCCGTTCTGATGAAGTGGAAGAAGCTTGGCGGGTGGTAACGCCGGCGCTGATGGAATGGGAATCGTCCAACGAACAACAGTTGGTTCCTAAATACGAAGCGGGTACTTGGGAACCGGCGGAAGCAGAACTGCTAATTAACAGAGACGGCCGCAAGTGGCGCAGACTTTAAGAGTCATTAGTCAGCAGTCCTTAGTTTATTGGTCAGGATTAGTCATTATTGATTAGCTAAGAACCAATGACTGAGAACCAATGACTAAGAACCAATGACTAATGACTAATAACAAATAACAAAGGAGAAAAGATTTATGACGATGACACCGATGAAAGCTCCGCCTCTGGTTTCGCTGCAAAATCCTAAAGATGTGTCGCTCGACCAGATAGAGGCTGAATTGAGTCAAATTTGGGAAAGTTACAGAGAATCTGGTTCAAAGGGCGATTCTCCGATCGCTAGTAGGGCAACAACTTTTACTTTTGTAGTCTACGAACCCGAAGAAACTCAGCGGTTATTAGCGGATCTGGGGTTTTACGACGGGCCGGTGGACGGTATTACCGGGCCGATGACGGCATCTAGCATCAGGGCGGCTCAAAAAGCTTACGGGCTGCCGAGAACTGGCAAACCTAACGCTGAATTGCTGGCGACTTTGCGGGAAGAAGTGGCTCGCAAAAATTCAAATGGCGAGGAGATGGGATCGAGTGGTTTGGGTTCCGGGGGATCGGGCGTGGCTGACGCGATCGTGGCTGCCAATCCCTGCCGGATTATTGCTCTGTGCCCGACGGCGGGGGAAGATACGGGCGTGCAGGCTCAAGTGGCTGCTTATTGTCCGGTTCACAAGCGCACCACGGGCAATCTGATCTGCTGCGAGTACATTACGCTGCGGGGTACGGAAGCTGCTTTGGAACGGGTGAGTGGCATCGTGACGGCGTTGACTATCGCTGATTTGCCGACGCTGCTGTGGTGGAAGGCGAATCCTGATGCCGATCGAGGTTTGTTCCAGCGGCTGGCGGCAATTAGCAGTTCTGTGATTGTTGACTCTAGCAGCTTTGCCGAGTGTGAAGCCGAATTGCTGTTGATGCAAAGTCTGATCGAGGAGGGAATTCCGATCGCGGATCTGAATTGGCGCCGGCTGGCCGCGTGGCAGGAGTTGGCTGCTGAGGCTTTTGACGCCCCGGAACGTCGGGCTGCGATTCGGGAAATTGATCGGGTGACGATCGATTACGAACAGGATAATTCTACTCAAGCGCTGATGTATTTGGGTTGGCTGGCAAGCCGACTTCAGTGGCGTCCGGTTGCTTTCAAACAGGAAGAGGGCGATTACCAAATCAAGCGAATTAAATTCGCGGGACCCGACGAACGGGTTGTCGAAGCCGAGTTGGCTGCTATTCCTACTGCTGATTCGGGCGATGTCGCGGGCGATTTGATTGCTTTGCGTTTAAATTCTACAAACGAAAAGGCTGACTGCGGTACGGTTCTGTGTTCGGAAGTGGGCGGCTGTATGCGGATGGAAACGAAGGGCGGCGCTCAAACCGATCGGTTTAACCAGGTGAGTCCTCTGTTCGATCAGGTGACGGAACAGTTGCTGGGCCAGCACTTGCAGAGTTGGGGCCGAGATGTGCTTTACGAAGAAAGTTTGGCAGTGACGGCTCAAATACTGAAGTTAGCTAAGCGGTAAAGAGAAGGAAGAAGGAAGAAGGAAGAAGGAAGAAGGAAGAAGGAAGAAGGAAGAAGGAAGAAGGAAGAAGGAAGAAGGAAGAGGGAAGAAGGAAGAAGGATTGAGTTAATATTCAGTGGGGCAGGCAATGTCTGCCCTACTTTTTTGGAAGTTGTGAGTTAGAAGTTATGAGTTTTGAATTAATAATGTTCTTTAACTCCAAACTATAAATTACTTCTAAAAAGCAACGAAATTACCTATATTATTCTCATTCTTCCTTCGCGTCTTCGCGGTTCGTTAAATTGGTATTATTTGAGAAGTTCAAAACCAATACTCATAATTTTATCACCTGTCTGATTCCTGTATTTTTTGTAACTAATCTAGAACTATGGCTTTAGTAATTGCTGGTGAACGCAGCGGTGCGGGAAAGACTACTGTAACGATCGCCCTTTTAGCTTATTTAATCCGTCGCGGCTTGAATGTTCAATCTTTTAAGGTTGGTCCCGATTACATTGACCCGATGTTTCATGCTTTTGTTACTGGTCGCCCCTGTCGGAATTTAGACCCGGTATTAACGTCTGAATCTTATGTAAAAAAGTGTTTTTCTCGTCATATTCAAGATGTCGATTATGCCTTAGTTGAAGGCGTAATGGGGCTATTTGATGGGGTTTCTCGGAAGAAAGAAGAAGAAAGTTCGGCAACGGATTTCGTAACGGATGTAACGGATGTAACCGATAGAAGTTCGGCAACGATTGTACGAGATGTAAAGGATTTAACGGATTTAACAAATTTAAGGAAGCCCGAAGGAAAACAACACTATTCTATTTCCTTTGCTTCTACGGCTCATGTTGCTTATTTGCTGAATTTGCCGGTATTGTTTGTGATAGATTGCAGCAGGCTCTCTGGTTCTGTGGCTGCGATCGCCCACGGTTTTCGTTCTTTTAACCCTGACCTTAAATTCGCTGGTTTGGTACTCAATCGGGTGGCTAGCGATCGACATTTGGAGTTGCTTCAAGATGCTCTCAAACCGCTCACTTTACCGATTTTAGGCGTTTTGCGTAGGGATGAGGCTGTTACTATTCCCGATCGACATTTGGGTTTGATTCCTGCTGAGGAGTTGCCGAATCTTCATGCTGCGATCGATAAGTTGGCTGATTTGGCTGCTGTTAGTTTTGACTGGGAGCAACTTTTGCCTTTGTTGGCTGCAACTCGAAATGGGGGGGGTGAGGGGTCTGAGCAACTTTTGGGTAGGCACAATCTCCCTTCGGGGATTGTAACTCAAAAAGATGATGTTGTCAACTCTTTGGGAAAACAATTTGGAGTGAGGATTGCAGTTGCGCGCGATCGGGCTTTTAATTTTTACTATCAGGACAATCTTGATTTGTTGGAAGAGTTGGGTGCGGAGTTAGTATTTTGGAGCCCGCTTGATGACTCGGTTTTTCCTGACAATGTGCAAGGGTTATATTTTGGTGGTGGTTTTCCCGAGGTGTTTGCTCAAAAATTGAGCGGTAATGTTTTAATTCGGGATGCGGTAAGAAGTGCTATTTTTTCGGGAATGCCGACTTATGCGGAGTGCGGCGGTTTGATGTATTTGTGTGATTCTATTGTAGACTTCGATGGCAATTCTTGGCCAGGGGTCGGTGTGTTGAAAACTGCTGCTGCGATGGGAAAGCGTTTGACGCTGGGATACCGAGAAGCTGTGGCGGTGAGGGATAGTTCGGTGTTAACTGCTTTTGATGAGGTTTGGGGACATGAGTTTCATCGATCGCATTTAACTGTTGAACCGAGTAATCCAGTTTATCACAGTTGGAGGTATGGGAAGCGGGGGGAAGTTGAGGCGGTTGCTGAAGGTTGGGGAGTTTGTCAGGTGCACGCTTCTTATTTGCATTTGCATTGGGGTGCTCGTCCTGATATTCCGGCTCGTTTTTTGCAGCAGTGTGCTGAGTTTGATTGTAAGGGTAATTTGGGCGATCGAGAAAGCGAACTAGATTTTTTTATTTAATTAATTAAGCGCAGAGGCAACAAAGGGCACACAGAAGAGAAAAGAGACGAGTTACTGTATTAGAATGTTCGTGACGGATCAAGCTAGAGATGTTGGGATTTATGAGCGAATCAATTTCGACTAAGCAGTTATCCGCACAATGGGTGACACCGGAGAATTTTCGGAGTTACGGTCAAGTTATCTTTGCGGCTGTTGATGGCAAGTCTTTCGATGCTGAGGATGCTCAGTTAAATTTGCAAAATGGTATTCCTAGATTTTACATTATGCGGCTGCACCATAAAGGTCGCAAGTTTGGCAAAATTACACGACACGTTAAATGTACTCAGTGTTTGGGTTCTTTGGATGGGAAAGATTGGTTGATGGCGGTTGCGCCTCCTGGGGATAGCTATAAACCGAGTTTAGAGGATATGGCTGCTTTTCGGATTCCGGGCAATTGTTTTATTAAGTTAGATGTGGGGACTTGGCACGCTGGGCCGTATTTTGATGCGGATTTTGTTGATTTTTACAATCTGGAATTGAGCAATACTAATGTGGTTGACCATTTTATTTTTGATTTGGTAAAAAATCACAATCTGGAGTTTGAGATTGTCTGATATTGGCGATTTGTAGTTGCGCTTTCTGCGGGGTGATTCTCGTTAGAGGTTGCTTTTGTGAGTAATATTTTTTAACCGCAGAGGGCGCAGAGGACGCAGAGGAGGAAAAGGAGGGGGTTCGCAAGGGATTGGGGACTTGATTTTGGCCTCACTAGGCTGAATGGTTACTAGAAAGGATAAAGTTTACAAGTGTTAAAATAAGTGCAATTGTCATTCCTGAGCAAAAGCATAGCATTGTTCTGCGCGATGTCGTTTTTAATTGGGTTGGATGCTGATGATTGTTATGATGCAATTAGGAGGCGCGCTGCGGTTCGGTATGTGATTTCGCGGGGTAAGTTGCTGGCGGAAACTGAACCTGCTAAAATGAGTTTTTATTCGGTTTGACAAACAATATTTTAAGCAGTTAAATTGTGAATCAAGGTGCTATCCCCGATGAGAGTCCGAGAAATTTGCCGGAACAACTTCTGCTGCAAGACGCTAAGGCTGGTAATTGTATAGTAATTCATTGCAGTACAGATAGATTGTTGGGGGATGCACCGAGACTTATTGCTGTTTATGGCGGAAATTCTGAGAATTGGGATAAAATGACAAGTATTGAGGCTTTTGAAATTAATGGAGCTTCCTTACAATTCCATTGGTTTCGGAACAGTCAGACTCTTCAAGATGTGGAGTTTAAATTCAAGCGACAGTATCCCAAAACCGCCCCTAAAAATCTGTAGGTAATCAAGTTATGAAAATTCGTTGTATTGCTAATATGGGTGAATATCTCCCTGAAGAATATATAGATCCGCCACGCGGTTACACTAGAAAGGTTAAGTTACCGCTAACTATAGGCAAGGAATATGTTGTGTATGCTATCCGAGAATGGAAAGGGACTATTTGGTACTACATCTGCAATGATAATTATAGCTATTATCCTATCCATAATCCGGCGCCGATGTTTGAAGTGGTTGACAGCAGAATTTCTAAGTATTGGCGGTTTGAACTTTCGCCCAATGGATTGTTAATGATAGCGTTTGAAGAGTGGTTTACTGACCCTTATTTTTATGATAAGCTGACGGATCAGGAAGAGGCGGAGGTGGAGATTTTTGAGAAGGTTAAGGAATTGATGGATGCTGAGGATTTCGATTTGCCTCCGCTGGATGTGGCTGTTGAAAAGTTGCGGGAAACTGTCAGTGTTTGAGTGGAAAAAATGCGATAATCCATTAATTTTGTTAACCAGCTTGACTCAGATAGCTTGAAATGATATAAAATATGAATCGGCAGAATTTTAAAAAAAATGAACGATAAACTTGCAACGAATAAAAAGTATGAGATACTAGACGGCGATGATGATGTTTTGTTATTGGGTAAAGCTACTTTTACGGTGCGCCGATTTAAAGAGCTAGCCGCTAGCAAATTTAGGAGTATACTTGATATTTCTGTAGATAAGGATGGATATCATACGATTTCTACGATGATGGAAGAGCTACAGATTAACGAAGAAACAAAAATTATGGGAGGGAATATAACCTGGAAAACCTCTCAACAAGGAATCGCTTGTCAAATTCTCAGAATTGGTTCTAAAGGTTGGCAAAAAGGAAAGCTTCAAATAGAAATTAATGGAGGTTTAGAATATTCTGGGAAAACGCAGACATCTATAAAGTTTTTTCCAGATGAACCAGTAAAGCAAAAATCCCCTTTAGATGATATTAGACAATCCGAGGAATACAAAAAACTGAGCAATAATAACTGACTGCCCGATCGCGATTACAATACAATAATCGATCGCACTTATATCTGAATCTTAGATTTTCAACCGCAGATGAGGGCAGATGTACGCGGGTGAACGCTGATGTTTTTTTGGGATGGACTAATGACAAATATAGAAGAATATGTTGATCGCACTGCTGAACTGATAAACTTACCCTTAGACCCGGAACACCGGCCCGGTGTTGTGGTAAACTTCGAGAGAATAGCTGCGATCGCCCGACTCGTTACTGAATTCCCTTTACCCGCAGAAGTAGAAGTCGCGCCGGTGTTTGAACCTTAGATTTTTAACCGCAGATGAGGGCAGATGAGGGCAGATGAACGCAGATGTTTTTTAGAGAAGGCTGATGCGGTTGCTACGGCAGCGGCTGTTAAATGTGGTAAGGTTACGGCTACAGAGGCGGTAAGTGCTGCTTTGGAACGGATTGCTGTTAAGGATAAAGCTTTTAATTGCTTTACTGCAATCACTGCATCAAGCGCACTCGCAGCAGCCGAAAATATAGATAATTCGATCGCAAATAACGAAAACCCAGGCCCTTTAGCAGGCGTTCCCTTCGCAGTCAAAAACCTGTTCGACATCGGCGGAATTACCACTCTAGCTGGGTCAAAAATCAACGCTGACAATCCTCCGGCTACCCAGGACGCGGCGGTGGTCGCCCGACTCAGACAAGCCGGGGCTGTACTCGTAGGTACTCTCAACATGGATGAGTACGCCTACGGTTTCGTCACGGAAAACAGCCACTACGGGCCGACTCGCAATCCCCGCGATACTGCGCGCATCGCCGGCGGTTCCAGTGGCGGTTCCGCAGCAGCAGTCGCCGCGGGTTTTGTACCCATCACTCTCGGTTCTGATACTAACGGTTCCATCCGCGTACCGGCTGCTTTGTGTGGAGTCTTTGGGTTTAAGCCTACTTACGGTCGTTTGTCCAGGGCTGGCGCTTATTTATTTTCGAGTAGTTTGGATTGTGTGGGGCCGTTTGGGCGATCGATCAGAGATATGGCGCTGCTGTACGATATCCTGCAAGGCCCTGATTCTCGTGACCCAGTTTGCACTCAACGCCCGCCAGAACTTTGTTCGCCGCAGTTAAATCAAGGTATCGAAGGATTGCGAATTGCTGTTGCTGACGGGTATTTCGCTACAGGGGCCGAACCCGAAGCAATGGATGCTGTAGAAATAGTTTCTAAAGCCTTGACAAATATCTTGGCTTGTGGTAAAGGCACAGAAAAAACAACAAACCCCCCAAAAATAGGAGGGCTTGCAACTGTCACCATACCGGAATCCGATCGCGCCCGGGCTGCGGCATTTATCATTACCGCCTGCGAGGGTGGAAACTTGCATTTAGATAATTTGCGATCGCGCCCTCAAGACTTCGATCCTGCCACGCGCGATCGCTTTTTAGCGGGAACCCTGATCCCTGCGACTTGGTACTTGCAAGCGCAGAGATTCAGACAGTGGTACCGCGATCGAATTCGCGAAATATTCCAAAACACAGACATCATCCTCGCACCCGCAACCCCGATAGCTGCCCCTGAAATTGGCGTCGAGAAAATGGTAATAGCCGGACAAGAAATCTTAGTGCGTCCCAATCTCGGACTGTTCACCCAACCCCTATCATTTATTGGCTTGCCCGTTCTTTGCGTGCCCGTACAGCGGCCCGGCGCTTTGCCTTTGGGGGTACAAATTATTGGTGCTCCCTACAGCGAAGCGGTGATTCTCCGAGTCGCTGCGGTACTAGAATCGCAAGGCATTATATCTGCCGAATCAATTTAGTGCTAATAATTCTAGGGTTTGTTAGTGCGGTGAAAGCGTCTCTTAGTCCTTCGGGCAATAGCTTTGCGCTTCTGCTTTTCCAACGGCGTTTCAAAGTGGCGGTGCTTTCTCATGTCGGGGAAAATACCCGCTTTGGAAACTTGTCGCTTAAACCGTCGTAGGGCTGACTCAATCCCTTCATTTTCGCCTATTACAACTTGGGTCATTATTTCTCCTTAGTGTTTGTCAGATCAAGTTTTATCATATCAAGGTTTTTGACCGCACGACCTGTTGAAGGTCGGGCGATCGCCCAAAACCTCAAAATTGTAGCAAATCCGCTGCCATTACTGCTCTTGATTCTTTAGTCTGCACAGGCAGACTTTGTATGTCAAGGCGCCAATTATATTCGCGCGGTTGAATCAGTTTGGGCTATCAACTGATTTTCCTGCCGCAGGTAAGCTTGAATAAACGGCTCTAATTCGCCGTTCATCACATCTGCGATGGCGGTTGTTTCCACCCCTGTACGCAAATCCTTGACCATTTGGTATGGGTGAAAAACATAATTGCGAATTTGGTTGCCCCAAGCCGCCTCCACCATGTCGCCGCGAATCTCTGCAATTTCCGAAGCCCGCTGTTCCTTAGCAATTACCAACAGCCTAGCCTTGAGTAATGCCAGAGCTTTTTCCTTATTTTGCAACTGACTGCGTTCTTCTGTGCAGCGGACGGCCAAACCAGTAGGAATGTGAACGATGCGGACTGCGGTTTCTACCTTGTTAACATTTTGCCCGCCCTTGCCACCCGCGCGGGAAGTCGTGATTTCCAAATCTTTTTCTGGAATGTCCAACTTGACGGATCGATCGAGAACTGGCATCACTTCAACGCCTGCAAAACTGGTTTGACGCTTGTCGTTAGCATTAAAGGGCGAAATTCTGACCAAGCGGTGAGTGCCTTTTTCCGATCGCATATAACCGTAAGCGTAGCGACCGACAATTTCCAAAGAAGCCGATTTAACACCTGCTTCCTCTCCCTCGGAAATTTCCATTAAATGTACTTTGTAACCTTGACTTTCCCCCCAGCGGGTGTACATCCGCAGCAGCATTTCCGCCCAATCTTGAGCATCTGTGCCGCCGGCCCCGGCGTTAATTGTCAAAACGGCGCCGCCTTCATCGTAGGGCCCCGATAGTAATTGTTGCAGTTCCCACTGGTCGAGTTCGCGGGTTAACTGAGAAAGACTCGATGAGGCTTCTTGGAACAGCGACTCGTCGGCTTCTAACTCCAGCAGTTCTAAAATAGCTTTAGCATCTTCCAAGCTCGTTTGCCAGCCGCGATATTGTTCTAAATGAGATTTGAAGTCATTAAGTTCTTGGAGGGTTTCTTGAGCTCGATCTTGGTCGTCCCAAAATGCTGGTTGGGCGCAGATTTGCTCTAAGTCTTGAATTTTGGCTGTAAGTGCGGGGATGTCAAAGATAGTCCTGGGTTGTACCCAGTCGATCGGACAATGTTTCGATATTGTGTTTGATGTCTAGAACTTCCACTGTGAGTTCTCCTAGTTTTGGGGTGTATTTTTAAGTTTAGCTGAAATTGGGATATTTCCACAAACAAAATGTTATTGCTTCTTCCTGATTAGATATAGTGCCAACCCGTTGAATTAAAAACTTTACCGCATTCAAAATTCAAAATTCACAAAAAGTTGCTATAGTCTAAAATCAGGTTAACGATCTCGATGGAAGTTAACTGCCATGATTTCCCCAGAACTAAAATTCAGCTTGCCGTCCACCGAAGACCTGCCCTGTTCGGACGATACCCCTGTGGATAACGAAGACCAGAATCTGCTGCCGAACTTATTGTTGTTTGTCCTGACCAGCATTTGGTCGGCTCGCATGGATTGGTACTTTGGGGTGGATATGGCGGTGTATCACACGACGGGAATCAGTCCCAAAGTGCCTGTCGTCCCCGACGGGTTTCTCAGTTTGGGGGTGGAGCGCCGAAAAGGGGGTAAATCTCGCCGCAGCTATGCTGTGTGGGAAGAAAACGAGGTTGTGCCGATCGTAGCATTGGAAATGGTGTCTCACAAACCCGGTGGAGAGTACGACGATAAAATGTCGATTTATGCCGGGTTAGGAGTTTTGTACTACATTATTTACAACCCCGAATTTTGGCGGCGCGATCGCCATCAACCGTTTGAAGCCTACAAGCTGATTGACGGGCAGTATCGGCAGCAGATTGGCGAACCCTATTGGATGCCAGAAGTGGGACTGGGCATGGGGCGATCTCAGCAAGTTATTGGGGGCATCGAGCAAGAAATTCTGGTTTGGTACGACGAGTTAGGAAATGTCTATCCCCTGCCGGATGCAGTGGTGGGGCAGATGCGCGAACAGTTGAGAGTAGAACAACAGCGAGCCGAGGGTCTACAACAGCGAGCCGAACGCCTAGCTGAGTATTTGCGATCGCAAGGGATCGATCCCGATAACCTGCCTGAATCTTGACATGAAATTCGATCGGCTTCACCGCATTCTTCCTTCTTGTGACAACAGTCAACAGTCAACAGTCAACTGACTTCTTCCTTCTTAGATATACTGCGAACCTGTTGAATTGAAAGTTTTACCGCATTCGTGAGCGCATACGTCCAACCTTTTGGAACAGGAAAAACTTTTTGTGAGGTCTTCGCGAAACCAATCTCTGGCGATCGCATCTTTCACAGATTGAGTTCTAAGAGAATTAAACCCCTTGCCGTACTTTTCAATTAAAGCCAGCATTTGCGGTCTGTAAGTGTGGTTATAAACAGCGTATTTAGTATGGCTTACCCAACAGCAAGGCCAGAGTTCCGCTTCAAAACTAATGAAAATCTCTTTGGTGGCTTGAGTTTGACAGCTAATTTCTACATTTCGGTAGTAATTGTTTAGGCTACCAAATTTTTCTACAGCTTGGATAAATTGGTCTCCCTGTGGATTTTTATATTGTTCCAATGATGGGGGTTGGAGTTCTTCGGTGGCTGGCTTTGATGGGACAGAAGAAGTTGGTTCTGGTGCTTGAGAGGTTTCGATAGCTATAGCTTGATACCAAGCATAATTTGCTTTTTCTGGTTGCCCCAACTGTGTCAAGACTTTAGCTAAATTGCGATAAGCTCCGGCAAAATTGGGTTTAAGCTCGATCGCCTTTTGGTAATAAGCACTAGCTGGCTGCCACTGTTGCTGTTGAGCATAAAGACTGCCGACATTAGCATAAACTTCTGGAAAATTAGGCTGAATTTTGAGGGCTTTGGCGTAACAATCTGCTGCTGCTTGCATCTTCCCCAAACCTTGAACAGCATTGCCTAAAGTTTTCCAGGCTGCTGCAAAATTAGGTTGAATTTTTAGGGCTTGTTGGCTGGCTGCGATCGCCTCTGACAGTTGCCCTTGTTTCAAGCATTCCTCAGCTTGTCGGTGGAACTGAAGCGCGCCCTCTTCTTGATGCTGAGGGGCTGATCCATTAGCTGTTGCTGCTTGGTTGGGGCGATCGCTCTTAGCCTCTACCTGAGAGTTTTCTGCCTTCTGGGGCTGTTGATTTGCGGACTCTTTGTCATAAATCTCTTTCGCCACAAAACGAGAAGTAGCTTTCGGTACAAACTCGACAAATCCTAATTGTTGGGCTAAATCCCGCGCTGCTTCTACTTGGTGCTGGTTGTGTTCAAATATCAAGTAATGCCATACAGCTTTTCCGCCAGCTTGGATAAAGGCATTAACAGATTGCATTATCCTGTCCCAGTTGGTATTTTGGCGGTAGATGCTGTTAGTATCTGCCAACCCGTCGATACTAAAAATTACGCGATCGTGTTCTCCTGTCATCGCCTGTGCCAGGGCTTGCCACCAGTCTGGATTGCGTCCGCTACCATTTGTGTACAGGCTGATATGAGGAACTCCCATGCGGTGCAAATACTCGATCGCCGGAATTGTGGTATTGCTAGTCATAGCATCGCCGTAGTTGCCGCACATATAAACCAAATCCAACTGAGAGCAAAACTCTTGTGGGAAAATTCTCTCAATATCCTCCATCTTTAATTCCGCCCCCGGCAAAATCGGGTTGTCGGTGCGGGGACACTGCGGGCAAGCTGCATTGCACCGGGAGGTAATTTCTACGCTGACTGTCCTGATATCTTCATATTTTAAGTACATGAGTTTTCCCCAATTAATTTGTGATTAATATTGAAATCGCGATCGACACAATTAGATAACAAGAGCTTTGATTGAGTGATTAAAAAGTAAAATTATACCTGATGCCTGCCGGCTCTGAACATGATATAAGTTTTTTGTATGAGGGACAGAGGAGAGGATGACGACTATCTTGATTCCCAATCAAAAAAAAAACCGCGGCAGGATGTCGATCGAGCCGCGGTTTTTTTTAATAAACTAAAGTTTCAATTAATCGCGACCGTTGAGAGCAATCAGCAGGCGCAGAATAAAGATGAACAAGTTGATGTAGGTCAAGTACATCGACAGAGCAGCGGGCAAATACTGATCGTCGCGGTAGCTGCGGGGTAATATAGACCTCTTGCGAAAGTCTCAGGCGATCTCTAATTTAGTCTTTAAAGAAAGTTCATAATTATAAATGCCAGCGAT